>CAYJTU010000160.1:6359-9097 GCA_964373105.1 uncultured Moraxellaceae bacterium
ACGATCAAAAATCAGAGTACGCTTGCCAATCCAGATGATCGGTTTTTGCTCACCGGATGCCGTAATGGCAAGGTCACCGACTTTCAAGGTTTCGACCGCCACTTCACCTCGTACGGTGCGAATCAATGTGCCTGACGTAAAGCAGACTGCGGTGGTCTGAATAGTATTGCCACTCACGATGATATTGCTGGAATCGTAATTGCCGACCAGATTGATCACATAGGTGCTGCCGTTGCCCGCATTAAAGGTGAGGGTGTTATTGCCTACGACGACCGAGTTGACCGCGCCACTATAGGCAATCGTTTGACCCGCTTGGAAATTTTCGATGGTGCCGCCGAAATCCTGGGTAAAGATAAAAGAGTTATTAATACTGCTGCCCATGTCGATGACTTGGGTCGATGGACCTGTCCCTTGCCAAAGATAAGAGCCGCCATTGGTCAAATGCACAGTACCTGTCGCAGAAGTCACATACTGACCTGCGGTTAAGCCGCCGCCATCGACTACCAATGAGCCTTGGCTTGAATCGATGAAGTGGTTCACGCCGTTCAGATGGCTAGCCCCAATCGTCAGACTGCCTTGTATGGTTAATGATGCACTGGGCGAACTCATGGTGAGGTTGGCGATTTTGACCAAACCTGAAGTGTTGGTCAGTGTTGCGGCAGGTCCACTGCTAAAGATCACACTGTCTAAACTGCCCGGTTGTCCCGATGACCAGTTTGTGGCTCCGATCCAAGTCCCCGTCCCACTGGCACCGGTCCACGTTTGTGTTGTTGGCATATCCCATCCCCGAAGTTAAATTATCAATTGTGGTGTACGTTATGTGCCCTAAAATCTGGACACGTTTTTTTTCAACAGCTTGCTTAACCAGCGCTTGCTTTTCTATGGTGAAAGACTATAGTTTTTTTTAACACTTATGGGCGAAACTGCGCGAGTCAATCGACTCAAAATACGGCATTCGCGTGTTTGACCTTTTGTATCAAATTATGTGGTTTTTTACCAGTCATTTGTTGCTGAACATCAAATGAGTCGTGGTGAGTGTGGATATCCACCTAACTCCTTTTATCGACTTGTATTTATTATATAAAATAATAGCGTGATGCGACGCCTTCACGCCATTGACATCAATACTTACACATTATATGTTTATTTAATCACCGTCGCCAAAGGTTATCCGACGATTTTTTAAGCCTACGCGGTGTACGAAATGAGCACTTCGTGTTTTTGTTGATGCTTTGATGCCGAGTCGATGCTTTGTCCATGTATTCTTTATATTTTCCGACGTTATGGCTTACATCGCTGCATTTCATCTGAAATAAACGACCACTGAACACTATTACGATAACCAGTTATCATTTATGTGGTTAAATCCACCCGTCCTGCCACTTACCCTAGCGTGCAGGAATTTGCCCATGCCCCCAAAAGCGTGGGTTTTTTTTATCTGGTATTCAATACCATTCGGTCAGAAATCAATTCTAAAGCGCGCGCTTGATGTGTTTAGATAGCGGGGTCTTGTTTTATTGACATTGAACAAGACTTTTTTGCCTGCGAATTCCCCAATTCGCGGGCTTTTTTTTGGGAGTGTTGATGGTCTCAAAGCCAAGGACCCAGCACGATTAAAAATGATCAGGGGCAGATCGCCACTTTAAAGTGACAATTTCTGACCAAATGTTCCACTTTATGCGATAATCTTTGTACGCAAAAAATTAAAAAAATAATAAATACATAATCTTAATATAATTATTAAAATTCAAATTTCCCTCACAATTGGCGCCGATAATCACAAGAGACTAAATATGGCGTGCGAATGCACAGGTCATCATGAACGATCACAAGGTAGATATGGCACCCGAAATCCGCAAACTGATCCGTAAACGCTGCGAGCTTGATGCTGAACTGATGTTTTCATCGGCGACCCAGCATTGGTCAGTCCCGTTTCGTTTAAGCAATCAGCAGTACTATGATCAAGCGACGGGGTTGACTGAAAACATTGGTCTGACTGCAGAGATGTATCGTCCAGTTACAGAAGAACAGCGGCAAATCAAAAATAAGATTATTGAGATCGACAAGTTACTGAATCTTTAAACGCATCGCTGCTTGTCATTGGTGGCATTGCTGCGGCGATACAGGATGCCTCACAGAAGCCCTCCATGTTCAGGTCGTGGTGTAGAATGATGCGCTCATCATCCCCTATGCGTTCTGCATGAGCCAAGCCGATGTATCCGACCTTCACCCCTGACAATCACCAGCAACTCTGCGATGAACTGACCGCACGCGATGCGGACTTCGCACGGATCGTGCAGAATCACGGCTATCCGCCGCTCTGGACCCGCCCCAACAGTTTTGAATCGTTAGTGCATATCATCTTGGAGCAGCAGGTATCTCTGGCGTCGGCGCTTGCTGCGCTGAATCAACTGCGCGCGCGAATGGGTGTTGTGACCCCTGCGCAGGTGCTGACGCTGAGCGATGAGGATTTACGTGCATGCTACTTTAGTCGCCAGAAATCTGCGTATGTGCGGGGGCTGGCGCAGGCTCTGGTCGATCAAGAGCTCGATCTGGACGCGCTGCCCGCCTTGCCCAATGATGAGGTGCGCAGGATCTTGTGTAGGCTGAAAGGAATCGGTGATTGGACGGTGGATGTGTATTTGATGTTTGTGCTGAGACGCACGGATGTTTTTCCGATCGGAGATCTGGCGGCGGTCAATGCCTTGAAGACGCTTAAGGGATTGCCGAAAGAGACT
>CAYJTU010000161.1:0-9031 GCA_964373105.1 uncultured Moraxellaceae bacterium
AGACCACCCCACCAAGCTACTCGCAGCCAATGGCCCCTTCGAAGTGCTGGAAGGTGATCCGGTGGATGATGTCTTGATCCTCGAGTTCCCGACCTATGAGGCGGCGTCAAACTGGTATCATAGCCCTGAGTACAAGGAGGCCAGCAAGACCCGTCTATTGGGGGCAACCTTTCAGGTTTATATCACCGATGGCATCGCGCCTAGGTAAGGCAACTGTGCAGATTGATCGCTACGCTATCCAACTGCGCGATGTCCCTCGCTCCTCAAACTGATGCATGCGAGATTTAAAATAGACGACCTGTCTTGACATTGCTGTCACTAAAATTTAACCTACTCGTGAGTTAATTAAATAAAATAGCCCCCTTGTCATGGCCAGACCAAAACGAATTGCCGGCGAGATCGATACAGCCGCCAAGATTTTGAATGCGGCCCGCTTAGAGTTTTCAGAAAGTGGTCTATCAGCGCGCCTAGAAGATGTCGGTGCACGCTGTGACTTGAGTCGGGCATCCGTACTGCATCATTTTGAGTCTAAACAGATCTTGCTCGATGCGGTCCTTGAGCAAACTGCACACAAAGCCCGTACACGCATCCTACAAGCCGCCCAGGCCACACAGAACGACTACCCCGCGACGATTCGTGGCGTCACGTTGTCCCTACGTCAGATCGAGGAGGAAGAACAAGGCACGGCAGCGATTGTCTTGCATGCCTTGCTGGCCTCTCCAGTCAGTGACAACTTACGCACACTCGCTCAAGAGTTATTGGCATTGGTCACCCTCCTCGCGATACAGGCTGGTGCCAGTCAGTTCCACTCTCCTGAACTGATTCGCGCCTCCATTGCGCATATTTTTATGGGTGAGCTGTGTCGCCTCGCCATCGGCACACAAGCGACAAACTACTGGGGCAGTGCGGATCCCATCCTGCCACTCATCGATAACTTCTTCCAGCTCCCCCCAGCTTGAGTACGCATATGACTACCCAAACGAAGCAGATAACCCCTCAACCCACCAAACCAAAAACTGCGCGGGCCAAAGTGGTGAAAGCCAAAGCACCCATAGCAGTCACGCCTATCCGCAGTCTGGCCGATGACTTGCAAGCGCTGTATGACCAAACCCGCGCCAAGATGGGACAAGAAGACATCGATCATATCGAGCGCGTTGCGGCATACTCCAATGCGATCAAAGCCCGCAGTCGCGAACTCTTGCAAAAAGGCGGTAAGAAAGAGGCGTTCAGACGGGGGGTGACGCTACATATCATCCATGTGCTGCTGGAGTTCTCAGAGCTCGGTCACAACATCATGCACGGCAGCTATGACAATCTGCCTGAGGCCAAGAAATTTCACTCGGATCAATGGGTCTGGGACTTTGTCACCGACCCACGAGAATGGAAGGTGATGCATCATCAGAATCATCATCCGTTCACCAACATCATGGGCAAAGACCATGATCTGGGCTATAGCTTCCTGCGCGCCTTTGGTAATCAGAATTGGTATATCCACCATCTGGTACAGCCAACGGTGCTGTCACTGCTACTCGTGCATGTTTATTTCTTTACCATCTATACCGCCACCTCAGCAGCCCGCGTCGAAGGCCGCCCGATCTTAAGTCTCAAGACCTTTGAGCGTACTTTTGCGTTGATGAAAAAGCACATCAAGCGTAATTTTATTCAGGAGCCTTTGGAAGCGCGTTCGCGTTTCTTACATACCTTGATCGGCAACTATCTCGGCACAGCATTCGGCTACGATTTGACGATTTTGATTCTCTTGCTTGAGCATCATGCGGACAACGTCAAAGTCTTTCTCGATCCCGGGCCCGGTGAGACGCGTGAAGAATATTATCGTCGTCAAATCTTGGCGACCTCGAACTTCACGCCGACTCGTGCCATTGATGATTATTTAAAACGCATCTTGGATGAGGAAGTCGACTTTCCGAATCCGCCATCGTTTGAGATCTTCTATGGCGGCTTAAGCACCCATTTGGAACATCACTTATTCCCCGACCTGCCGTGTAATCGCCAACGCGAGATCGTAGCGGATGTACAAGCAATCTGTGCCGCACATGATCTGCCCTATAACATCATCGCGTTTGAAGAGGTGGTGCCGCAGCTCATCAAGCGTATCTTCAAGATGGCCGTACCGATTGCGGAACTGGAACAAGATCAGCCGCTGTCCCTACTACGTCGGCCGCGCCAGTTGTTCAAGCGCATCGTCGCTGGTGTGCGCTATAAGTCACCGTCACCCTACACCTACTCCAAAGAAGCACGTCATTTCAATGTCCCCGCCAAAGTACTCTCGACACGCATCGAAGCCGGTGGACAAGCGCTGAGCATTCAATTTGCCAAACCCTTTGGCTGGGATGATCAGGTGTGGGATGCAGGCGCGTATATCTCGCTGCGGGTCCAAATCGGTGATGATGAGTTTGTCCGCCAATACAGCCTGACCAGTGATAGCGTGGACAGCGACACCTTGGACATCACCGTGAAGCGTGTGCAGGATGGACGCGTCTCGAACTACTTGAATGATACTGTGATCGCCGGTCAGTATCTGACCCTCGTCGGCATGCCGCAAAACGACGGTAGCTTTGTCGTGCAGCAACTCCCCCCGCAGTCGGTGTTTATCGCCGGTGGGGTTGGGATTACGCCGATCATCAGTATGATCCGTAAGCTACGTCGTGATACCTCTGGTGCTCAAGGCACCCTGCTGTACTTTAACCGCAATCCCGAATCGATCATCTTTGAGACGGAGATCCGCAGGCTGGCTTGGGAAGCACAACTCGACATCCATCTGATCTGCGACCATGCGATTACGCATCGCCCGCATCTGATCCAAGCCAAGCTCTCGCCTGACCTGTTGAAAAAATGCATTCCCGATATCGCAACGGCGGATGTCTATGTCTGTGCCCCACCGGGATTCATTGATGCCGTACAAGGCCATCTAAAGGCGCTGGGCTTGCCCACCGAGCGCTTCCATACCGAGAGTTTTAGCCCTCCTGTGGTCGTGCGCGAAGCCAGTGATGGTCAGCAATATCGCATTCAGTTTAAGCGCAGTGGCTTTGAGGTGACGGTGGAAAGCAATGTCACCTTGCTGGAAGCGGCACGCCAAGTCGGCATTCAAATTCCGACGGGCTGTGAACGGGGCATGTGTAAGGCCTGCGTCTGCACCAAGCTGAATGGCGACACGCAGTTTGCCATCGACCAAGCACCAAACGCACGGATTACCTTATGCAATAGCATGCCGCGCTCGGATATTGAGTTGGATATTTAGGCGGGTTGTTAAGAGTGTCCACATGCAGAAAACCCACCGATGCGGTGGGTTTTCTGCTTTCATGACGCTGAAAATCAGACGCCTATATCTTTTAACGATAATGTTTGACCACCACTACTTTCTTGTGCTGATAGACATTATGGTGTTTATAGCCATGATGTTTTTTATAGACCACGCGCTTTTGCACATAGTGCTTCGGCGCATGATAGCCGCGATGATGGGTTTGATAATGGCTTTGATAGTGGCGATCCACATGGACGGGCTGATGAATCACGCGATGCTCGATAATTGCCGCTTGTGATAGGGCGGGAACGGCCATCACGCCAACCAACGTTGCACCCACGATTAATTGCTTCAACATGATCTTCTTCCTCGCTTGTATGATCTAACTGATCGCTTGAGACTTGACTATAAACCCGAAAAATCTCTTCTTTAAACAGTCTCACACGCAGCTCATCAAAGCCCTACCCGTTCTTGCCTTTTCATCCACATTGGCGGGGAGTTATGGGTTTGGGTAAAAAAGATGGAAACAATGGGGAGATTTAAGACCGGCAATAGATCGGCATACTTTGCTTTGCCCAGTGATTTCTGGCAGTCTCGACTGACCACAGATTACGAATCTATTAGACATTCATTAATGAGTACCAAATTGAAAAAACTATTACTCCCTATAATAATCTTAGTCTCTACCTGTACAATTGCAGAACCCAACATACAAGCTACTCAAAATCAGTCGGAGCTTGAATACTCAGTGACTAGACTCAGAGGAGGTTGTGGTTACCCAGAATATCCACCAACTGCAGTCCAAAAAAATGAATCCGGCGAGGTTATCGTTGGGCTTTTACTCAATAAAGACGGTCGCGTAAAATCATATAAAATTTTAAAATCGAGCGGCTATTCCGATCTTGATGAGACATCCATAGATGCTTTTAAAACATGTGTTTTTGAGCCACTCCTCAAAGAACATGCCCCCATTGAAGGATGGACTAAAATGCAATGGGTGTGGCGCATGGATGGTAAATAATCGCTTTAAACAAAAAAACCATCATAAGATGGTTTTTTAATCTCAGCACTGACCGCTTAGCGATAGTGCACGACCGTAGTGGCATGGTGATAGCGCGGTTGGTGATGTTGATAGGCGTGTTGATAAGGGCGCTGATGTGACTGATAGCGTTCGCGCTGATAGCCTCGGTTTTCATAGCGATTGCCATAATGGTTGCCATAACCGCGTGTGCCATGGCTATAGACCGGACGCGCTGATACATGACGGTCGTTGCCGCGCGCCTCACCTCGGTAGCCTTGATGATAGCCGTTATGGTCGCCACGACTTTGCGAAACGCGATTTTGATCGCGACCAGTATCACGATAACCGTGCTGGCTTTGTACCTGCTGATGGGCGGGGGTATAACTGCGCTGCTCAATGATTGCGGCTTGAGAGATCGCGGGAACTGCCATGACGCCTAATAAAGTCAAACTTGCTAAAATGTGCTTATACATATTGTTCTGCCTCGACTGGTTTTAAACCTGAGATCGCACCATACCGCACAAAAACCGCCAATCCATACAGACTCACAGGCTCGCCTACAAAGCCCAACCCATTCTTGGCTTTTCATCCACAATGGCATGATTTTGTCGACTTGCGTAACATGATGGAAGAATTAAGGACACTGCAAAAAGTCGCCGATAAATCCGACGTAGGCGCTATTTATTGCCATGCTTCTCTGGCATGCTCAATGGATAATAAAATAAGGATTTTAAAACATGAAAACATTGATGCTTGCTGTGCTGTATCTGCTGAGCGTCCCTGCGCTAGCCGCACCTGCAGCCGCCCCATCCAACCCGCTCAACTACGCGGCAGATCAATCGGTACCCCCTGTGGCATCCCAGACCCCACTGGCAAAGAATCACCCGCATCCACATAAAACGCCCGTCTCTAAAACCGAAACCCCAGCTAAAAAATCTGCTCAAACCGCACCCAAGAAACATAAAACTCAGCCACAGAAAACCATAAAGTGCCGTGATGGTTCGCAGCAACGCTTGCGCTTAAACTGTGCGCCCCATGGCGGCGTGGCACGCTCCTAAGCACAAAAAACCCATCGTTTAAGGATGAGTTTTTTGCTGGGTTAGCTTGGTCGCGTCCCTTTCTGCGAAGCGGTGATGTCCGCGCTGCATCGGTTTAACGCCAGTGGCGCGCTCTGTGGCCATGATGATGACGGACTGGATAATATCTCACGTGCTGGTAGCGGTGATGACGCGGTTGATAACCGTGGCGATAGTACACGCGGCGGTAACCGTGCCGATAACCATAGTCATAGCCCCGATGGTGCTGGACGTGATGCGTCGGGTAGTAAACCACACGCGTTTCAACCACACGAGCTTGTGAGGTGATCGGTACCGCCAGTGCGCCAATCAATGCCACACCCAGTGCCACGCCCATTAAAATTTTCTTGAACATGATGGTCTCTCTTCTTATACGCTCTTGAGTCTTCACTATAGCCTGCAAAAAAACCAGCTTTAAGCAGACTCACAATCGTTCAAACAAAGAGATACCGGTTCTGGGTTTTTCATCCACAATTCTGCGCTTTTGTAGGTTTCGGTATGAAATATGGAGAAAGGGTGGATGTGGGGGGGGGTATCTATTGCAACCTACCTATTTCCCCTATTTCTTCTTCACATTCACCCACACCACCTCATCATCTAGCGCATAAGGACGACAATCGGGATTGGTTTTGGCGCAGCTTGCAAGGGCATTGTCCAGTGCAGTCCGACCCTCTCCACCCGCCGAGATCGACCAGCCGTTGGCGGCAAGCACAAATGCGCGGGGGTGCTTCAGCGTAAGAAATTTGCGATAGCCGTCCCGACCTTGATCATTTAAGTAAGGAACTGCCGCGATATCGTCCACTGCGGCAAAATGCGTGGGCGGCAGCAGCGGGGCGGGTTTGACATAGACCACGTCGTTATTGACCGCGTAGGGGATACAGGTTTTGGGGATCTTTTTGCAGGCATCCAGTGCGCGGCCCAAGGGATCCGCACCGCCATCGGTGAAGATCGCTGAGCCATCCTCGGTGATCAAAAACGCTCGCGGTGGCGCGGTTTTCAAAAACTGCTGATAGCTTTGCTGGCCTTTTTCATCGATATAAGGAATTGCGCTGACGTTCTCAAGTGCCGCAAAACGCATCGGACGTGGCAGTGGCGTCACGACGGGTGGCACCCAGACCACGTCGTTGTCGATGGCATAGACCCCGCAATTCATGCCTTGTTTCTGACAGTTCTTCAGCGCCATGCCCAAGGGATCAAAGCCGCCGCTCGAAATAGAAAGACCGCCGCTATCGGAGATGACCAAGACGCGCGGAAACGGTTTCTTTAAAAATTCACGATAATGTTGTCGTCCTTCCTCACGTAAGTAAGGCACAGCATTGACGTCATTCAGATCGGCAAAGCGGGTGGCAGGAGGTCGCGCGATCGGCAGATACTCAGGATAGCGCAACTGATGTGGCATGCCGACTTTGGCCAAGTATGCATCGACCTTGTCTGCCCAAATGGCCAGTCCTTCAGGATAGCCCAGCAAATTATGGGCATTGTCCATAAAGTTGCCATAGGCGACCAGCTCGGCGCTACCCCCCATTAAGGTATAGCGGCGGTATGCAGCACGCCATGTGGACTCGCTAAAGATTTTGTCATTGCTGCCATAGAACCAAATCGAAGGCGTTTTGGTGCGCGCGCCGTAGTAACCCGCGGCGTCGACCATATCATCAATTGAATTCGGACACGCCGATGCACCTAGACCACCGGAGTAATTAATCAGCCCTTTGACATTGGGCATGTTCAGTGTGCCGACCGCAAGGGTATTCCAACCACCAAAGCTTTGCCCCGCGACGACGACGTTCGACCCATCGATATTCGGCTGTGCCGCCATGTATTGGATCACGGCTTGAATGTCGATCGCATTCTTGATGCCAAATTTGACAAAGTCACAGCTGCGATAGTCGGGCTCGCCTTCAGATCCCGCGTAGCCTCTCATCATGGGCAGCACCACGGCATAGCCGCGAGACAGGAAGTAATAGGCTGAGAAAGTCTTGCTGTAGCGGGGTTGTTGTCGGGTTGGGATATCGCCATCGGCGCCGTGGTTCATCACCAGTAGTGGAAAGGGTCCTTTGCCGCTAGGGGTAAAGACGGTCGCTTGCAACATGACTGGACGCTGGTCATTGGTCGGGATCTTGATGATTTGTTCATGCATCGGCGCATCGGGCATGGTGCCGTCATCGCCACGATTACTCTGGGCACTGGCGACGCTTACACAACAAAGCAGTGACGCGATCAACCACGCCCTCATCCATCCTGATGATTTAAAGCCTAGCGATTGGATGCCTACCGACATGAACGATACTCAAGGTTAATTAAAATAATTTAAACGATAATCCCACCGCGCATTGTAGCGAAGATTTTGCATAGATTTGATGCAAGGGGTCAGTGAATTTTTCAGTATGAACTCAAGCGCAGCGGCAGAGCTGCAATAGCGTTTGATCAACAGGTTAAAATACTCAAGGGTCCGATCAATCATCCCCTGATCGTTTTGCGGTAAGGCCGGTTTGATATGACATGGTACTGTCATATTCGGGTGTTTCAATCTGCCGCAGTTTATATCACTGCCGGATTTTTTTATGTTCATCAATAAATTGCCTACCCTACTGCTGGGCTCCCTGCTTGCGATCAGCTTATCGACCGCCCATGCTGCAACCGCGCGGCCAAGTTGGGTGGTAAACCAAGTCTATAACTATAATCATCCTTACGCCGCCACCAACAGCACTGATTTGGCGACCAAAATGTCGACCATGAAAGCCAGTGCCTTTAATTTCTACCGTGGCACCAATCATATCTTCGCGCAAGACACCTTGACCCTGCCCGCGTCAAACTACACCACCAGCCAAACCGGTTATACATGGGTCGGCGGTGATGTCCATATCGGGAACTTTGGTGGCTTGCAGGACAGCAGCGGCAATTTCATTTTTTCCGTCAATGACTTTGATGAAGGCTACTTGGGTCAGTATGTGTGGGATCTGCGCCGTCTGGCCACCAGCATGGTGCTGGCGGGTCAAGCCAATGGTCTGAGCACGGCAAATATCACCACCGCCATCAACACCATGGTGAGCAGCTATATTAGCCAGATGAACACCTACAAGGGCAGCAGCGCAGAGCTGAGTTTTCAGTTGAAGAACGGCAATACTTCTGGTGTGGTCAATGATGTGATCAGTGATGCAAGCGGTGACACGCGCGCCAAACTACTCACTAAATACACGCAGCTCTCTGGCAGTACCCGCACCTTCCAAAACATCGCGGGCACCTTGGTGGCGGTGAACAGCACGACTTATACCAATATCGCAAACGCGATGAACAGCTATATCAGCACCATTTCTTCAGGCAAGCAATATGCCGCTAGCTACTACGCAGTGAAGGACATCCACCAGAAACTCGGGTCGGGTGTGGGCAGTCTGGGTAAATTGCGCTACTACGTGCTGCTGCAAGGACCAACGACAGCGACAACCGATGATGTGATCTTGGAAGTGAAGCAATCGAGCAACAGTGCAGTCGCAACCGTGGTACCGGGTCAACTCGCACCGAGCTACTATGGCAATCATGAAGGGGGCCGCGTGGCGATGACCGCCAAGGCGCAGCAGTTGAATGCTGACGTGCTGATCGGTTATATGACCATCAATGGTGTGCCGTTCTACGCACATGAGAAGTCACCGTTTGCCGAAGACTTTGACACCGCCC
>CAYJTU010000162.1:0-8995 GCA_964373105.1 uncultured Moraxellaceae bacterium
AAGATTTGGGCGGGATGACGCCGATCTTCTTTATGTTTACCGATCGCCAAAAAGCTTATGACGTGATTGAAGCAGTGACTGGTTTCCGTATGCATCCGGCATGGTTCCGCATTGGCGGTGTCGCACATGACTTGCCACGCGGTTGGGATAAGCTGGTGCGTGATTTCGTCGAGTGGATGCCAAAGCGTTTAGACGAATACATGAAAGCCGCGATCCAAAACTCGATGATCATGGGCCGTGCCAAAGGCGTAGCGCAGTATGACGCACGTCAAGCCTTGGCTTGGGGTGTGACAGGTGCGGGTCTGCGTGCGACTGGCGTTGATTTCGATTTGCGTAAAGCACGTCCCTATTGTGGTTATGAAAACTTCGACTTTGAAGTGCCGCTGGCCTACAACGGCGATGCCTATGATCGTTGCCTCGTGCGTATTGAAGAAATGCGTCAGTCGATTCGTATCATCAAGCAGTGTCTAGACAACATGCCAGAAGGTCCTTATAAAGCCGATCATCCGCTCGCCGTACCTCCACCGAAAGACAAAACCTTGCAAGACATCGAGACCTTGATCACGCACTTCTTGAGCGTGTCATGGGGGCCAGTCATGCCTGAAGGTGAAGCGAGCATGATGGTTGAAGCGACGAAAGGGATCAATAGCTATTACCTCACCAGTGATCGCAATACGATGAGCTATCGTACCCGTATACGCACACCAAGTTTTGCACATCTCCAGCAAATGCCTTCGGTGATTAATGGCAGTATGGTTCCAGATTTGATTACATATTTGGCGTCGATTGACTTCGTTATGGCTGACGTTGACCGCTAAGGAATTAATTGTATGATGATTTTAAAGAATAAAGCACGAATCCTCAGCGACAAGCAACCGCATATCAATGTGGAAGCGGTTCTGACTGACAGCGAGCGCGATGCGCTGCATGACTTCATGCACCATTATCCTGATCCGCGCGCCGCATCACTCGACTCACTCAAGCATGTGCAAAAGCGCAATGGCTGGGTAGATGATGCACAGGTGAATGCGATTGCACAGGTGCTGGGTATTTCGATTCCTGATGTTGAAGGTGTTGCCACCTTTTATAACCGTATTTATCGTCAGCCTGTGGGTCGTCATGTGATCCTGCTGTGTGATTCGATTGCGTGTTTCCTGATGGGCAACGAGTCACTGGCTGATGTGTTTAAAAAACAACTGGGCATTCAATATGGTCAGACCACGCCTGATGGTCGTTTTACGCTCTTGCCGATTTGCTGTTTGGGCAACTGTGATAAGGCCCCTTCGCTGATGATTGATGAAGATACCTACGGACTCGTGTCACAAGCACAAGTGGCTGAAGTGTTGGAGCAATATGTATGACCACTGAAAATAATGATCTAAACAAAGATAGCAACAAAGATCTACCCGAAGGCAGCACGGTCAGCGTTATCGCTGGCGTAGCGATTGCCAAAGCTGAAGAAAAAGCTGCTCAGGAAGCTGCTGCCAAAGCCGCTAAAATTGAAGCCGCTAAAATTCCTAAAACTGAGCCAACCCCGATTCATGGTAACGGTACGGCTGAAACGCACCCTTTGACATGGCGTTTGGCGCATCATCAGCAAGTACTGGGCATTGATACCTATGAGTCTCTTGAAGGCTATCAAGGCTTAAAGACCGCTTTGAAAATGACACCAGCAGAAGTGCAAGGCATCGTCAAAGATGCCGTGCTGCGTGGTCGCGGCGGTGCAGGCTTCCCAGCAGGGATCAAGTGGTCATTGATTCCGATGAATAAAGAAGGTTCGCCGGATGTCGGTCCAAAATATCTGGTCTGTAATGCCGACGAGATGGAACCGGGCACCTTTAAAGACCGCTTGCTGATGGAAAAACTGCCGCATCAATTGGTCGAGGCAATGATTCTGGTGTCGTATGCGATCGGTGCGCAGACCGGTTATATCTTCTTGCGTGGGGAGTATATCCTTGCAGCGAAGAACCTCAACAGCGCGATCTATCAAGCCAAAGCCAAAGGTTATCTAGGTGAGAACATCCTAGATTCCGGTCATAACTTTGATCTGCATGTGCATACCGGTGCTGGCCGTTATATCTGCGGTGAAGAAACTGCACTGATTAACTCACTCGAAGGTCGCCGCGCCAACCCGCGGACCAAACCGCCATTCCCACAAATCTCTGGCGCATGGGGCAAGCCGACGATTGTCAACAACGTCGAAACCCTGTGCAACGTGCCAGCGATTTTGGTGCGCGGTGCGACATGGTTTAAAGGCCTGTCGAATGGTCGCAGTGGTGATGCCGGCACCAAGATTTACGGCGCATCCGGTAAGGTCAAATTCCCCGGTCTTTGGGAGTTGCCAATCGGCACCAGTGCCCGTGAAATTTTGGCACTCGCTGGCGGCATGCAAGACGGTCTAGAACTGAAATGCTGGTTACCCGGCGGCGCATCTACTGACTTCTTGATGCCAGAGCATCTGGATCTTGCGATGGACTTTGACACGATTGGTAAAGCGGGTAGCCGTATGGGTACTGGGCTGCTTATGGTCGTGGATCAAACCCAAAATATCGTCTCTGCTGTGCGTAACCTTGAAGAATTCTTTGCCCGTGAATCGTGTGGCTGGTGCACGCCTTGCCGTGATGGCTTGCCTTGGGCGGTGAAACTGCTCAAAGGTTTAGAGCAAGGCGAGGGTAAGGCAGAAGATATCGATGTCTTACTGCAACTCACACGCTTTTTAGGACCTGGAAAAACGTTCTGTGCGCATGCGCCCGGTGCGATGGAGCCACTGCAAAGTGCGCTTAAATTCTTCCGTCCAGAGTTTGAAGCAGGCGTTCGCGCAACTAAGGTTGGCGCTATTAATCACATTTCAGTTATACAAGCATAAGGAATCGAGATGGCAGTCATTCATGTCGATGGAAAGCAGTTTGATGTTAATGGTGCGGACAATCTGCTCAAAGCGTGTTTATCGCTGGGTCTAGATATTCCGTATTTCTGTTGGCATCCGGCGCTGGGTTCAGTAGGTGCATGTCGTCAATGCGCAGTGAAGCAATACAATACTGCAGAAGACGCCGCCGCTGGTCGTGGTCGTTTGGTCATGTCTTGTATGACACCCAATACTGACAATATGTACATTTCGATTGATGATGCTGAAGCGGTTGCTTTCCGCGCCAGCGTCGTCGAATGGTTGATGACCAATCACCCGCATGACTGTCCAGTCTGTGAAGAGGGTGGTCATTGTCATTTGCAAGATATGACCGTCATGACCGGTCATGATCGTCGTCGTTATCGTTTCACCAAGCGCACTCATCAAAACCAAAATTTAGGCCCATTCATTTCGCATGAAATGAACCGCTGTATTTCTTGCTATCGCTGTGTGCGCTATTACAACGACTACGCCGGTGGTAAAGATCTCGGTGTATTTGGTGCAGCGTCCAATGTCTATTTTGGCCGTGCAACAGACGGTGTGCTGGAAAGCGAATTCTCCGGTAACTTGGTTGAAGTCTGCCCAACTGGCGTCTTCACCGACAAAACCCATAGCGAACGTTATAACCGTAAATGGGACATGCAATACGCACCAAGCGTTTGCCAACAGTGTTCCAGCGGTTGTAACACCTCACCGGGAGAGCGTTATGGTGAGATCCGCCGGATCGAAAATCGCTTTAACGGTTCAGTAAACCAATATTTCCTCTGTGACCGTGGTCGCTTTGGTTATGGCTATGTCAACCGCACCGACCGCCCACGTCAACCGCTGCAAGCTGTGAATGGCAAACAGACGGTCATCAGCGTAGATGCTGCTCTGGATCAAGTGATTGTCAGCCTTAAAGGCAAAAAAGTCGTGGGTATCGGTTCGCCGCGTGCATCTGTTGAAACCAACTTTGCACTGCGTGAATTGGTCGGTACAGCGAATTTCTCATCAGGCGTGTCGCGTGATGAGCAGTTGCTGATTGAAAAAGCCGCTGAGATTCTGCAAACCGAAGGCATCTATAATCCCAACCTGCGTGATGTTGAAGATGCAGATGCGGTGTTGATCTTGGGTGAAGACCTGACACAAACCGCAGCGCGTATCGCGTTGGCCGTTCGTCAAGCAGCGAAGACGCGCAGCGAAAACATGGCTGCGAAGCTGAAGACCCAAGAGTGGTTGGCTGAGCCGGTGAGTCGTATCGGTCAGAACGAGCAAAGCCCGATCTTCATTCTGTCTGTCTCTGAAACCAAACTGGATGAGTTGGCCGAAGGCGTCTGTATCGCGACGCCAAACGACATCGCACGTTTAGGCTTTGCGGTTGCAGCGAGCATTGCCGGTGAGCCGCTCACAGGTATCGCAGATGAGGCGATTGAGTTCGCTCAGCAAATCGCAGCGACGTTGAAAGCTGCCAAAAAACCACTGGTTGTGACAGGTACTACTTTACGTGAGCCAGCGCTGTTAGAAGCGGCTGCGCAAATCGTTCAAAACTTAGGTGTCTACTTTGCAGCGCAAGGCGCAGACGCAGGGCTTGCGGGGATTAACCTCGTGGTGCCTGAAGTCAACTCATTGGGTCTGGCTCTGCTTGCGCAGCATGGCGGTGCACAGCCCTTAGAGAACTTACTCGATGCTGATTACGACGTGTTGGTCATTGCAGAAAATGATCTGACCCGTCGTCTGCCGAAAGCTAAAGTGGACGCCTTACTGGCGAAAGCGCAGCAAATTATTGTGCTGGATCATCAAGCAACCGATACCACTGCCCATGCTCAGATCGTCCTCCCTGCGGCAAGCTTTGCTGAAGGTGATGGGACTGTGGTGTCTGGCGAAGGTCGTGCCCAGCGTTACTTCCAAGTGTTTGATGCCGGTTACTACGATCCGAAGATTACCATCAAAGACAGCTGGCGCTGGTTGCATGCCGTCAAAGTGGGCTTAGAGAATCGTGCGATTGAGTGGACCGTACTGGATGACGTGATTGATGCGATTGCGCGTTTAGTCCCATCCCTTGAACATATCGTTGAAGCAGCACCGAATGCCGGTTACCGCGTCCATGGTCTGAAGATTGCGCGTGAACCGCGTCGCTATTCAGGTCGTACCTCGATGCGTTCGCCACTGTCTGTGCATGAGCCGCGTCAACCGCAAGATAAAGACTCCGCACTGACTTTCTCGATGGAAGGCTATGTCGGTCCGCAAGAAACCAGTTCATTGATTCCCTTTGCATGGGCACCGGGCTGGAACTCACCACAATCTTGGAACAAGTTCCAAGACGAAGTGGGCGGACACTTGAAAGCGGGTGATCCCGGCGTACGTCTGTTTGACTTACTGCGCAAAACAGCAAAACGCACCTATGTAGCACCGGATGCGACAACGACAACCGGTTATCAATTGCTGCCGATCGCTAACCTGTATGCCTCTGATGAAATGGCAGCACGTGCGCCAGTCATGCAAGAGCGTATAGGCGATGCAGTATTGACTCTAAGCGTGGAAACCGCTGAACAGCTGAAACTGCAAGATGGTCAAGATGTGCTCTTACAAGTGGGTTCTGACGAAGTCCGTCTACCGATCGTGGTCACTGAAAACTTGCCGGTCGGCGTGATCGGTTACCCATTGGGTCAACTCAGCGCACTGGATTTAACGCAAGCCGTGGTGATCCAAGCTGCACCGAAAGTTCAACCTGCTGTGGTAGGGGGCTAAGATGAGAGCTGACCCAACGTTACCGAATTTTCTGGCCGACACGTTCACCCAAGCCCAGTGGGATATGACCTTTTCGATCGTGCAAGCGGTCATCATTTTGCTGCTGGTCGTCATGGTCGCAGGCTTCTTGAGCTTTGTGGAGCGCCGTGTGCTGGCGCTTTGGCAAGATCGTTATGGTCCAAACCGTGTTGGTCCCTTTGGTCTGTTTCAGATCATCGCCGATGCGTTGAAAATGTTCTTCAAAGAAGATTGGACACCGCCTTTCGTAGACAAGCTGACCTTTATTCTTGCGCCTGCGATTGGTATGGGTGCATTGATGTTGTCCTTTATCGTCGTACCGTTCACTCCGACATGGGGTGTGGCGGACTTGAATATTGGCATCCTGTTCTTCTTTGCGATGGCCGGTCTCGGTGTGTACGCTGTGATGTTCGCGGGTTGGGCGTCGAACAATAAATTCGCACTCCTCGGTGGTATTCGTGCGGCTGCACAGACGGTGAGCTATGAGGTGTTTATGGGCTTATCGCTCATGGGCGTCGTGGCGATGGCGGGCAGTTTCAGCTTGCGTGATATCGTTGAATATCAACAGCAACATATGTGGTTTGTGATTCCGCAGTTCTTGGGTTTCATTACCTTTGCAATCGCTGGTGTGGCGGTGACTCACCGTAGTCCATTCGATGCGCCAGAAGCAGAGCAGGATTTGGGTGCGGGTTACCATACCGAATACGCAGGGATGAAGTGGGGGATGTTCTTCGTCGGTGAATATATCGGCGTGATTTTGGTCTCAGCACTGATTACTGCATTGTTCTTTGGTGGCTGGTTGGCCCCGTTCAATCTAGATATTCCCTATGTTCCGGCCATTTTTTGGTTCGTGGCCAAAACCGTATTTTTTATCATGATGTTTATTCTGGTTCGCGCCGCATTACCGCGCCCTCGTTATGACCAAATCATGAATTTCGGTTGGAAGATCTGTTTACCGATTACGTTATTGAATCTATTGGTGACGGCCGGTCTGGTGCTATACACCAGCCCGCTGCCCCTTTAAAGCATTGCCTGAGAATAAAGATCATGAAAAATTCTAGTGCAAGTCTATTGACCGGTGTCTGGTCACAAATTCGCAGCCTGTATATGGTATTTAGCCATGCATGGCGCAAGCGCGATACCTTGATGTACCCTGAAGTCCCGATTAATCCGCCGCCGCGTTATCGCGGACGGATCGTATTGACCCGTGATCCCGATGGGGAAGAGCGCTGTGTGGCGTGTAACCTCTGTGCAGTGGCTTGCCCAGTGGGTTGTATTTCTTTACAAAAAGCCGAAAAAGAAGACGGCCGCTGGTATCCGGAATTTTTCCGCATCAACTTTAGCCGGTGTATTTTTTGCGGCATGTGCGAAGAAGCCTGTCCGACCACAGCGATTCAATTGACCCCTGATTTTGAAATGGCCGAATTTGACCGTCAAAATCTGGTCTATGAAAAAGAACATCTGTTGATCTCAGGTCCTGGTAAATATCACGACTATAACTTCTACCGCGTTGCGGGGATGTCGATTGCGGGCAAACCGAAAGGTTCTGGTGAGCACGAAGCTGCGCCGGTCGATGTGAAAGGACTGCTACCATGATGACGACAATATTGAACGCATGGCCGTTCTATGTGATTGCTGTCGTTGCGATCTTTGCAACGATTCGCACTGTCACCAATACCAATCCAGTCCATGCGCTGTTGAGCTTGATCGTGTCCTTGCTCTCTGTTGCAGGTTTGTTTTTCTGCCTTGGTGCACCGTTCGCTGCGGCTCTGGAAGTGATTGTCTATGCCGGTGCCATCATGGTGCTGTTCGTGTTTGTGGTCATGATGCTGAACTTAGGGCAAGCGACCACTGCACAAGAGAAACGCTGGTTTAGTGCTGAAACGTGGGCGTGGCCTGCAGGTCTGGCTTTCTTACTTGCACTTGCGCTGGTTTGGATGCTGGGCAGTGGTCAATACGACCCGCAAACAGCGATCAACGGTAGTCAAGTGATCGATGCCAAACGCGTCGGGATCTCCTTATTTGGCGCGTACTTGTTACTGGTTGAACTGGCATCTCTCTTACTGCTTGCCGCACTGGTCGCTGCTTATCATTTGGGGCGCAATACTGATGGCTTCAATGATCCGATCGATATCCGTGATGTGGCAGCAGAAACGACGGCACAAATTAAAGAAAAACAGTTGGCACGCCAGCAGGCTAATCCGACCTTAAATCTGAATAAAGAGCAGAAAGGGGCATCGAAATGATCATTCCTTTAGAACATGGCTTGTTAATCTCGGCAATTTTATTTGCGCTGGGTTTTTATGGCGTGATGGCTCGACGTAATTTGATGTTCATTTTGATGAGTCTAGAAGTCATGATGAATGCTGCGGCGCTTGCCTTTGTGGTTGCGGGCGCGCGTTGGGTGCAGCCCGATGGTCAAGTGATGTTTATCTTGATTCTGACCCTTGCTGCTGCAGAGGCGAGTATCGGCCTTGCGATCCTGTTACAGTTTTATCGTCGATTCCAGCACTTGGATATCGATGCGGCCAGTGAGATGCACGGATGAGCCTATCAATGATATCTTACTTGCCTCTGACTTTTATTCTGCCGCTGATTGGCTTTCTGATCTTGGCGATCTTCCGTGATCGTTTATCCGAGAACGTAGCAGCATTGGTGGGTGTGGGCAGCATGGGTCTGTCTGCGCTGGTTGCAGCGATCGTGGGCTTCGATTTCCTGCATATCCCTGTCGGCACGCATGCGATTGCCGTGCATCAAGTGTTGTGGACGTGGATGCAGGTCGGGAGCTTTGCACCAGCCTTTGGATTGCATCTCGATGGCCTCGCACTGACCATGACCGGGATCATCACTGGCGTGGGTTTTCTGATTCATCTGTTTGCATCGTGGTATATGCGCGGTGAAGCAGGCTATGCACGTTTCTTCTCTTATATGAACTTGTTCGTAGCCAGCATGTTGCTGCTGGTGCAAGGCGATAACCTGGTCCTCTTGTACTTGGGCTGGGAAGGTGTCGGGATTTGTTCGTACTTGCTGATCGGTTTTTACTATTCAGATTTGGCCAATGGTCGCGCAGCGATCAAAGCCTTTACCGTGACGCGTATCGGTGACGTGTTCCTCGCAATTGCGATGTTCTTGTTGTTCCGTGAACTCGGTACTTTGAACATTCAAGAAATCATCCAGCGCGCCCCTGAATTGATCGCCAATAGCCCGAACGTGCAATTGATTGCATTAATGTTGCTTGGCGGTGCGATGGGTAAATCAGCGCAGATCCCACTGCATACTTGGCATCCCGAAGCGAAGACGGGTCCAAACCCCGAATCAGCGTAGATTCACGCGCCCACCATGTAC
>CAYJTU010000163.1:0-7812 GCA_964373105.1 uncultured Moraxellaceae bacterium
CGTTTTGTCGATTTGAAACGAGGTGAGTTGCATCGAGCTGACTTCGCCATTGCAGATGGTGCAGACACGTGTACTCAACCATTGATCGATCAAGTCGACAAGCGTAAAGAGAAAATTGAAGATCAAAACGTTAACCTTGAACAAGTATTGCGTGCAAATCTATCACTTGATCCGTTGACCTACAGTCTCGGTAATACACGTAGCCAACCTGCAAGCGGATGTATTAGCGCGCAAGGTGTCACAGCAAACTGTAATATCGAGTTATCCACAGATCAGCTTAAAGAATTACGCGCGGTACAACTTGACCCTGTTAAAGCACCTATTTTAATTAACTTAGAACAGGCACTTGCAGATGCGCAAAACAATCATCTGTCGATTTTAAATTTACACGATGGTCAAACCCTACCTTATGCTCAAACCACTATACAAGTGAAGGGTGTAGCGGGAACGACAATTGAGTTATGGGTTAATGGAAAATTAGTTCCTGATAGCCGCATCGGCAAAAAAGCACTGTTACCAGACTTCCAAGTTGCAGGATTTGATTTCATCGGCATCGAGTTAAAAACTGGCAACAACACGATTGAAGTGCGTCAGCTTGATCAGATGGGTAATTTGCGTGATAAACAGCAAATTCAAGTGATCGCGCCTGACCAAATGAGCAAAATTGCGCTCACGGCACCACCACAGCAAGTTCAAGCCAATGGCATCGATATTTTTAATACGGTTATTAAGATTGTTGATCAAAACGGAACAATGGTTGCTAGCCGCACGCCTGTGACGCTTGAAAGCACAATTGGTAAAATTGGCATTAAAGACCTTGACGATAAACAAGCTGGAATACAGACGTTTATCGAAGGCGGTACCCTACTCGTCCCAATCACTGCACCAAGCGAAGCAGGTGAAGGCAGCTTAATTGTCACAAGTGGCGTGTTTAATGCAACAACACCTGTGCGTTTTTTACCTAATTTACGTCCAATGATTGCTGTTGGTATCGTCGAAGGGGCTATTTCATTCCAAAACTTTGATCCGAAACAACTCGGTCAAGTCACTCGCAATGATGGCTTTGAAGAAGAACTAAACGATATTTCATCGAACAAGAGCGGCACTGTCAATTCTACGGGTCGCGCTGCAGTATTTTTAAAAGGTAAAGTCAGAGGCGATTATCTATTAACTTTAGCCTATGACTCTGATAAAAATAAAAATCAACGCTTATTCCGCGACATTCGTCCTGACGAATACTATCCGGTCTATGGGGATGCCGCGGCGAAAGGTTTTGATGCACAATCAACGAGTAAACTCTATGTGCGTGTTGATAAAGGTCGCTCTTATGCATTATATGGTGACTACGTTACACGGACTGAAAACGATGAAGGCTTATCACTTGGGCAATATAATCGTTCGCTGACTGGTGCGCGTACTTCAATCGAAAACGATCACGCCAAAGTTTCTGGTTTTGTTGCAAAAACCAATGCTCGTCAAATCGTTAATGAACAACGTGGTCTAGGAATCACTGGCCCATATTCACTGGGTGTGATTAACACGGATGCTGTTTTAAGCAACAGTGAAAAAATAGACGTCATTGTTAGAGATCGTAACAATCCAGGTTTAATTATTTCACAACGTACCTTGTCACGTTTTACCGACTATGAAGTTGATACTTTCAGCAACAGCATCTATCTTAAAACGCCCGTATCAGGTGTCGATGCTAACTTGAATCCAGTGTATTTAAGAATCACTGTCGAAGCAGATGAAGGTGGTAAAGAATACACAGTGGGCGGTGTTTCTGGCTCGCTGAAGTTATCAAAAAAACTGAAAGTTGGCGGCTCCTTTGTAAAAAGTGGCGATCCGACCACCAAAGATCAACTTTCAAGTGTCAATACTGTTATTACGCTGTCAGAAAAAGCAAAATTCATTGCAGAGTACGCACGCAGTAATAATACGATTGACCCGACCAACAACCTCACCACGATTAATGCCAGTAACGCACTTAACGGTAAGCAATCTGGCGATGCACTGCGCCTAGAAATGAATTACGCTTTCAGAAACATTGAGATGCGTGCGTATCACAATCAAGCGGATAGCGGATTTTACAATACCGCCTCCCCAATCACATCTGGACGTAAGGAAAGTGGGATTAAGGCACAAACACGGATTGAAAAACTAGGACTGGCGCACTTTGAAGCCATTCGTACTGCAGATATTATCAATCAAGGTGTCAGAAATGGTCTATCAGCAAGCTTAGAAAGATCACTCAACCGTATATTATCCGTAGAAGTTGGCGCACGTTATTATAATAAAACTGCAAATGCAGCTAGTTTAACTAGCCAACAATTGACTCCTTATAACGGTACAACTCTACGAGCAAAAGCAACTACCCTATTGCCTTGGGATGGTTCAAATGCTTTTGCAGAATATGAGCAAGACATCGCCAACTCACAGCGTCGTATTTTTGCATTGGGTGGCAATTATCAGATCAATGCCAATTCGCGTATGTATGCGCGTCAAGAAGTGATCTCAAGCATTAATGGCCTCTATGAACTGAATGATACTCAGCGCCGTAACACGACTGTTTTTGGTATTGAAAATAAATACAACCAAGATGGTTCAATATTCAGTGAATATCGTGTCCGTGACGGTATCAGCGCAAGAGAAGCCGAAGCCGCAATGGGTCTACGTAATCGTTGGCAAGTCGAAAAAGGTATTTATTTAAATACCAGTTTTGAAAAAATCCAAGCACTTTCAGGCACTAATAATCAATCCTCAGACAGTACAGCGGCTTCTGTTGGTGTTGAATATTTAACCAATCCCGACTGGAAAGCTGTTGCTCGTGCTGAAGTTCGCATAGCAGATATGTCTGATACATTGCTAAATACAATTGGTTTTGCCTACAAACTGAATGACGACGTAACCCTACTCACCAAAAACGTCTTTAGTCAGATCGATAATAAGAGTGCGAACACAGGAGATCGAACGATTGACCGCTTCCAGATTGGTGCAGCTTATCGTGATTTTGACCAAAATCGATTCGATTCGCTCAGTAAGCTCGAATATCGTTTTGAAAATAATGAAACAAATTTAGCCAGTCCGTATCAACGCAATGTCTATATTCTGTCGAATCATGTGAACTACCATCCAACCCGCCAAATGACGTGGTCCGGACAGTACGCAGTAAAACATTTAACCGCAGATTACGAAGGTATTCGTTCGACGGGTATCACCCAATTACTCAGTGGTCGTGCGATCTATGACATCAATGAGCGCTGGGATACAAGCATCAATACGGGCATACTCTGGAGTAATGCGAGCTCAGGTCGTCGCTTCCTATTAGGCGGTGAAGTTGGTTATTTAGTGGCGGCAAATTTATGGCTGTCTGGCGGCTATAATTTCTCTGGTTATCGTGACGATGATTTGATCGACAGTGATACAACTGCTGCAGGAGCTTACATTCGTTTCCGTTTCAAATTTGATGAAAGCTTACTCAGTTTCAATAATAGCCGTGTTAACAAATCTCGAGAACCTGAAGATGCTAATCGCTAATCCAAAATCACTGATTGTATTCGCTGTGGCCAGTGGTTTTTGGCTAAACAGTCTGCCGAGTCTGGCAAACCCAGTGAGCGAAGATCATCAAAAAAATCTGATTAAAGCCACGTCGCAACCTAGTCTTGAGCTTGAGCAACGATTAACGCCATTTCTTGTAAGCCAAGATGTATTGACTCTATATAACGCGCAAAAAGCAAAAGCGTGGCTCAATTATGCGACGCACCAAAAGGCAGAAGGCGGCTGGACCTCGGCAGAAGCTCAAGCATATGCAGAAGCCCAAAAACTGATTGCACAACTCGAGCAAAAACAAGACATCTCGAATGTGACGCCCGTATTTTCAAGCTCTAAAGTCATGCGACGCGACTTATGGGCCACTTTAGAACTCCTGAAACAGCATGAAGGGTTTCAGTGTGCACCGACAGAAATTGCCGAAGCCGAAGTGATGTTGGTATGGGCAGCCGCAGAGCATTGCGAATTGGGTTGGCATCATTCACGAGAACTCTTTTCTGCGGCTGAACGTTTGGTTGATGCAGCAAATTACCAAGTACTCAACTGTCAAGGCAAGGTTTCACCACCATTACCCAAGGTCAGTTATCCAAGTTTTGAAGCGCTTAATGGCACACAGCCAGGTTGTCATGGTGCTGTACAGTGGCCTATATTACCTCCTAAGCAGATTGAGCCTGAAATCGTTATACAACCCGTACCGCCTCAAGTGGTGCCACAAGTTATTCCAAATACCGTCCATTTTGCTCTCGATCAGTCCAAGCTATCAAAGGCTTCACAGCTAGTACTGAACAAAATTTCTCAAAAGCTGCAAGAGAACCCAAACTACTCTGTCACTTTGTACGGATACACAGATACTCGTGCAAGCGTTGAATACAATTTGGCATTATCAAAACGTCGTGCCAATGCAGTCATGGAATATTTAACGAA
This sequence comes from uncultured Moraxellaceae bacterium, assembly GCA_964373105.1. GTDB lineage: Bacteria > Pseudomonadota > Gammaproteobacteria > Pseudomonadales > Moraxellaceae > Aquirhabdus. The sequence continues at coordinate 4,474 of CAYJTU010000163.1, forward strand.
CCACGGTATTAACCCAAATCGTATGGCCTCTGTTGCCGCTGGTAAACGCCAGTCAATCGCAGATGCAAACAAAATACTTGGACATGCTTTAAGTCGACGTGTAGAACTCATCTACGTCAGTGCAGATGGAAAAGAAATAGAAACGATTGCGCAACGTGATGATTTACAGCTCGAACGTTAATAATCCTTTTTTCTTCGCGCTGGAAATAACCATGGTAACAAGATGATGTTTTTAGCCGTAATTTGTAGTTGCAATGTAAGCACTGCAATTACGGTGAGGTTATCTGCGCGCATTTCACTTGATTACGTCCAGCATTTTTCGCCTCATACAACAAGCGATCCGCAGATTGAATAAGATTGCCCTCCTCTTCTCCATTAACAGGTATGGTCACAGCCACACCCAAACTGATAGAGACCTTATCGCCGAGTTCTGATTTTTCATGGGGAATACCTAAGTCAGACACTGCTTGCAACAAGGATAGAGCCTTAGCTTCCGCAGCGATCTGCGTTGTTTCAGACAGTAAGCAAACAAACTCTTCGCCACCATATCTTGCGACAAGATCATACGAGGGGTTCAATCCAGCCTTGAGGCATTCAGCAACGTTGATCAGACAAGCATCTCCTGCTTGATGACCATAGCAATCATTGAACTGTTTAAAAAAATCGATGTCAATTAATATCAACGCCAAAGGCTTGCCCAATCTTGCGCAGCGTCGCCATTCCGCTGACAAGGCCTGATCGAAATGACGGCGGTTGGCAATGCCCGTTAACCCATCAATCATGGCGTAAGTACGCAATAAGTCCGCTTGTTGTTTCAGTTTGAGGTGAGTCTTGACCCTCGCTCGCATGACACTGGGGCTGGCAGACCGCGCAATAAAATCTACGGCTCCAGCGGCGAGTCCTGCTTCCTCTTCGGATGTGTTGTTATGGACGGTGATGAAGATAACGGGAATGTCGTGCGTCAATGGTTCGTGCTTTAAACGGCGGCAGACTTCGTAACCGTCCATTTCGGGCATCATCACATCGAGCAGGATCAGATCAGGTTGCTGCGATTGGCAAAAAGCCAAAGCCTCTTCTCCGTTATTCACACTATAGACATCATAATCTGCCAGAAAAATCTGATGCAGAAGATGGATATTCAACGGTTGGTCATCAACAATCAATAACACAGGTAACGCAGTTTGATCTGATGTGTTATCGGTTATCGTCACTCCATGGTCTCCCGCAGGCTTTGGATTTTTTCAACAGCACTCTTAAAATCCAGATTGATGACATCGGCTTCCAGCGCGATCAGTTGCGAGCCAAACTGCTCCCCGAGTGCTGATTGAAGTTCATTAAATACAAGGGTCGCACGCATACTCTTTCTTCTCATCAGATCATCCAGTTTATCTAGTATTTGAAGGATCTCTGAGTGATCCTTTTCAACTGATACGAGACTTTCGAGCGCAGTGCTAGATTTGAGTGTATCCGCAAAGGCCAGCAATCCGGTACAACTCCGATGAATAAGCGCATCAAATTGATGAACGACAAATCTGACTGATTTCGGATTATCCGTCAGTTTTAATTGTTGTTCTAAATCGGCAGCGTATTTAACCAAATCCATTGCACCCACGGTACTGGCAGTCCCTTGTAGTGTATGCAATAGCCTTATTGCGTCATCTTTTGCGGCATGATCCAAACTATGCTGTAAATCCTCGGCAAGTGTTACTGTACTCTGTACGAACTTATTGGTCATCGCAATAAAAAGCGAGCGATTTTGACCTAAACGATTTAAGGCATTCTCAAACTGGTGCTTGTTATGCTTGACATGATCCTTAGTCTGAGTAATCACAGCTGACATTTCTCGTTTGCAATGATGAAGGATCGTTTGCACGAGTGTATCTAGATCAATCGGTTTGCCAATATGGTCATTCATACCCGCTGCCAAGCAAGCGACTTTATCCGAAGCTAAAGCGTTAGCAGTCATGGCAATGATCGGCAGGGACTTAAACCGAGGGTGACGACGGATTTCTGCTGTGGCACCGTAGCCATCTAAGACTGGCATTTGAATATCCATCAAAACCACATCAAACGGTGGATAAGCAGATAAGGTAGCTTCTACACCTTGCTTGCCATTATCCGCAACGGTAACGATGGCACCTTCACCGCTCAATAATTCACGAGCGACTTGCTGATTAATCTGATTATCCTCAACCACAAGTAGTTTTAGTCCTACAAGGCGATTGGAAGCTGGCGACTTCACAGTTCTAGCTTTAACGCCAATCTGATTGGCTTTGGCATCAGCGACCGCGTCAAAGAGCATTGAAGCTGTCGCAGGCTTGATTAGGAAACCGTCCAACGCGATTGGATCGGCCTGCAGATGTTTAGTTAATAACTCTCGATCATGCGCAGTGACCATAATGATTACAGGCGACTGTCCAACTGAAGACATTTCACGAATGCGGCAAGTGGTTTGCAAGCCATCCATATCTGGCATTCTCCAGTCCATAAACACGACATCATAGGGGACATTCGCGTTATTGGCTTGCTCAAGACGCTCTAAGGCTTCTCGTCCGCTTGTCACTGTGTCAGCGAACCATCCAAGCGACTTGATCATGCTCTGCAACACATCCCTTGCTGTCTCATTATCATCAACGATCAACACATGTAAGTGTTCGCTTCGTGTCAAACCCTTTAGCGTGGATGCCGCGTATTTATCCTGAAAGCTCTCTGCATGATTGGTGCGTAAAAAAGAAAGTGTAAAATAAAAACGACTGCCCATGCCAAGCGTACTTTCCACCTGTAAATCACCGCCCATCAACATAACAAAGCGTTTGCTGATACCTAGACCCAGACCCGTGCCGCCGAATCGTCGAGTTGTCGAGGCTTCGGCCTGTGAAAAACCTTCAAAAATATTTTCCAAATGTTCAGCGGCAATCCCGATACCCGTATCACGCACAGAAAAACCAATCTCAACGCTTTCAGCCGTCGATTCAAGCAGACTTAGGCTAACAACAACCTCGCCATGCTCGGTGAATTTAATTGCATTTCCTGCCAGATTGATCAAAATTTGTTGTAGCCGCAGCGAGTCCCCGAGGATGCAAATGGGTAGGTTTACATCAATATCCAATAAAACTTCAACATCCTTGCCCTGTGTGCTTGTTGATAGAATGACGGACAAGTCATGCATTAACTTGTCGACTCTAAAGGGATGGACATCAAGGGTCATCTTTCCGGCCTCAACCTGGGGGGAGGAGGACTTCACCCGGGCTCAGGGAGAGCGTCGGCTACGGATCTACTCTAAGTTCTACGACCCGCCGGGCGAGTCCAGGCCCGACTGGTGGATCATCGCCCGGGTGG
>CAYJTU010000163.1:7822-8966 GCA_964373105.1 uncultured Moraxellaceae bacterium
CAACCTTGGAAAAATCCAAAATGTCGTTCAGCAGCCCAAGTAGCGACTGCGCTGCTATTTGAGTCTTGCTCGCATAATCCAGCTGTTTATGCGTCAGTTCAGTCTGCATGATTAGCTGTACCATTCCGAGAATGGCATTCATCGGGGTGCGAATCTCATGACTCATATTCGCAAGGAATTGGCTCTTTGCCAGATTTGCAGTTTGAGCATGATCGCGCGCATCAGCCAGTGCTTGCCGCACAGCAATGTCGCCACGAATATCTTTGGCAATGCCCAAAAAGCCGATCAGGATACCGTCATTATCTCTGATTGCGGTGACAGTGAGGTTAACTGGCAGCCGCGAGCCGTCTTTCCGAATATAGGTCCATTCACGAGTTTCTGCGCCGCCTTGACGGCAGTGTTCAACAAAGACGTCAAAACCCTGAATAGGGCGACCCAATTCACGGGTGAGTATTGTCCCCCGTGCAAAGACTTCTTCGGCATCATGAAGGATTGCAGGACTGTTTTTATTGATCATTTCAGATGCAGTGTAGCCGAGCATCTCTTCAGCGCCCTTGCTGAACAGCGTGACGAGGCCTTCTGGCGTGGTGGCGATAATTGAGAACTCGCTGGCAGCATCAATCACACTTTGTAGGGTTTCAAGCGCCCGTATTTTTTCCACCTGCGCTTGCTTGAGTTGTGAAATATCCGTAATAAACCCATACATCCCCTTTACTTCACCATCAACCATATCAGGTACATAGGAAAATAAAGCATGTCTACTAGGTCGATCTGGATACGGTATCATCCGTTCAAACACCTCAGTATTACCCTTGAGTACAGAGTGCAATTTAGCTTCAATTAATTGGTAACGATCATCCCCAATGACGTCTCTAATATGCTTCCCACGTAATTTTTCAGGATCAATCCCAAACCATTCTTGGTAAGCCTTATTACCCAGTCGGTTCAAAAGTTGGTTATCCCAGTAGGTGACGATGGCAGGCATCTGATCAATAATGTTTTGCAAATCAGCATTTGCTTTTACCGATTTCTGCTCTGCGATTCTCTGCGACGTGATGTCCTTACCAAAAGATCGGAGAGCACACGTCTGAACTAAGTCACAATTCTTGGAATCTCGGATGTCGTATTAATAGATAAAAACAGG
>CAYJTU010000164.1:0-8845 GCA_964373105.1 uncultured Moraxellaceae bacterium
CCATTATTTCTCTGACCGTATCCTTGATTGCAGTGCTTATTCCCTTGTTGTTTATGGGCGATGTGGTTGGGCGTTTATTCCGTGAGTTTGCGATTACGCTTGCCGTTGCGATTCTCATTTCAGCAGTCGTATCGCTCACGCTGACGCCCATGATGTGTGCCAAACTGCTGAAGCACGTACCCGAAGCTGAGCAGGGTCGTTTCTATCATGCCAGTGGCCGCTTCTTTGATCGGGTGATTGCGCGCTATGGCAAGATGCTGACTTGGGTGCTTGATCGTCAAGGCTTGACGCTCGTCGTGGCTACAGTGACCGTGCTGATTACTATTTTGTTGTACGTTGTGGTGCCTAAAGGTTTCTTCCCGCTACAAGATACGGGTGTGATCCAAGGCATCTCCGATGCGACTCAGTCGATCTCCTTTGAAGGGATGGCTGAGCGTCAACAAGCCTTGGCCGATGTGGTACTTAAAGATCCAGCGGTAGAGAGCTTAACCTCCTTTATCGGCGTCGATGGCACCAATACCTCGCTAAACAGCGGTCGTATGTTGATTAATTTAAAAGAACATGGGACGCGGGATTCGGCAGCGGATGTTATTCGTCGTCTGCAACCTAAGATTGCCGAAGTCTCAGGCATTACTTTATTTATGCAGCCGGTGCAGGATTTGACGATTGAGGATCGGGTCAGCCGTACACAGTATCAATTCACGTTGCAGGATGCAGATCCGGCAGAGCTTGCCACATGGGTTCCAAAATTAGTGGATCGTTTATCCGAGATCCCAGAAATTGCTGATGTCGCAAGTGACCAGCAAAACAAAGGTTTGCAAGCCTTTATCGATATTGATCGTGATGCGGCGGGTCGCTTAGGGATCACGCCAGCGGCGATCGACAGTGCGTTGTATAGTGCTTATGGCCAGCGGTTAGTATCAACGATTTTCACGCAGTCAAATCAATACCGTGTGGTACTTGAGGTGAAGCCGGAGTTCCAAAAAGGGCCGATTTCGCTGAATGATCTATATGTCACGGCGAACACCACTACCACGTCGAACCAAACGGCCTCGTCTGGTAGTTCAGGAACAACCAGCACCACGACCAGTGTATCCAGCCGGCAAGTGCCTTTGTCTACAGTTGCCCATGTGGTCGAGCAGCCGAGTTCTTTAGTGATCAACCATCTAGGACAGTTCCCTGCCAATACTATCTCATTCAATTTGGCTAAAGGCGCTTCTCTTGGCGATGCGGTAAAAGCGATTGAAGCGGCTGAAAAAGAAATTGCAATGCCTGCGAGTATCCAAACAGAGTTTCAGGGCGCGGCACTTGCCTTCCAAGCAGCGCTCTCTAATCAACTGTGGCTGATTTTGGCCGCGATTGTGGTGATGTATATTGTGCTGGGCGTGCTGTATGAGAGCTATATTCATCCGGTGACTATTCTTTCGACGCTTCCTTCGGCAGGGATTGGTGCGCTACTGGCATTGATGGTGTCAGGAACCGATTTAAGTGTGATTGCGATTATCGGGGTGATTCTCTTGATCGGTATCGTCAAGAAAAACGCCATCATGATGATCGACTTTGCGGTTGAGGCAGAGCGTGTCGAAGGTAAGTCGCCGCGCGAAGCAATCTATCAAGCCTGTTTATTACGTTTTCGACCGATCCTGATGACGACTATGGCGGCATTACTCGGAGCATTACCCTTGATGCTTGGTAGCGGGGTGGGATCAGAACTGCGCCAACCGCTCGGCATTACCATGGTGGGAGGTTTGCTAGTTAGTCAGGTTCTGACATTGTTTACCACTCCTGTGATCTATCTGACTTTTGAGCGTGCGAGGTTGCGCGTGGTGTCTTGGCGCGAGAAACGTTCGAACTCTGCGGCACATCCATCAAGTGGCACGTCGTTATGAGTTTCTCAGCTGTTTTTATCAAGCGTGCCGTAGCGACTACCTTGCTCAGTGTTGGCGTGGCGTTGTCAGGTATCGTGGCGTTTAATTTACTGCCAGTATCACCCTTACCTCAAGTGGATTACCCAACGATCTCTGTGCAAGCTTCATTGCCAGGTGCATCACCAGAAACGATGGCATCGACTGTGGCTACGCCCTTGGAGCGCTCACTGGGTCGCATTGCAGGCGTGACGGAGATGACGTCGAGCAGTTCGCTCGGCTCGACACGGGTGACCTTACAGTTTGATCTGAATCGCGATATTGATGGTGCTGCGCGTGATGTACAGGCCGCAATCAATGCGGCGCGTAGCCTACTGCCGTCAGGCATGCCAAGTAACCCGAGTTATCGCAAGGTCAATCCAGCTGATGCACCAGTCATGATTTTGGCGTTGACCTCCAAGACTTTGAGCCAAGGCCAGATGTACGATGCAGCCTCGACGATATTGGCGCAAAAAATTGCGCAAGTACAAGGTGTGGGGCAGGTCAGTGTCGGTGGAAGTTCATTGCCTGCGGTGCGGGTGGAGCTTAATCCCACCGCGCTGAATAAATATGGGATCGCACTCGAAACTGTACGGACCACACTTGCCGCTGCCAACGCTAATCGACCCAAGGGCTCGCTTGAAAAAGGCGATCAGCATTGGCAAATTTATGCCAGCGATCAAGCCAAGACAGCAGCAGAATATGTACCGCTGATTATCAGTTATAAAAATGGCAATGCTGTCAGACTATCCGATGTCGCCAATGTCACCAATTCGGTCGAAAATATTCGCAATGCTGGAATGTCATCCGGCGAACCCTCCGTCTTGGTAATTATCAATCGTCAGCCTGGTGCAAATATTTTAGAAACGGTGCAACGTGTTCGTGATTTGCTGCCTCAGATGGAAGCCTCGATGCCCGCCGCCATTGAGGTCAAGGTTGCCAATGATCGTACGCCCACCATTCGAGCATCTCTGGCTAGCGTTGAAGAGACACTGATCATCTCGATTGGTCTGGTGATCATGGTGGTGTTCATCTTCTTACGGAATGGCCGTGCGACATTGATTCCCAGTCTAGCCGTGCCTATTTCATTGCTCGGTACGTTTACCATCATGTATCTGGCCGGCTTTAGCCTGAATAATCTGTCTTTGATGGCCTTAACGGTTGCCACGGGCTTTGTCGTTGATGATGCGATTGTGGTACTTGAAAATATTACCCGTCATATCGAAGAGGGCATGGAGCCAATGGCGGCGGCTTTAAAAGGCGCACGCGAAGTCAGTTTTACTGTGGTCTCCATGAGTATTTCCCTGATTGCGGTGTTTATTCCGATTCTGATGATGGGCGGGATCATTGGTAGGTTGTTTCATGAGTTTGCGATTACGTTATCTGCCGCACTTTTAGTGTCGCTATTGGTTTCACTTACGCTCACGCCGATGATGTGCTCTCGATTATTGCGCCCGATTAAAGACGGCAAGCAACCCGGCAAGTTGTTTCAAGCGAGTGAGGATTTCTTCAATCGTTTGCTTGAGGGTTATCGCAAGTCACTGGCTTGGGCGCTGCTCCATCGCGGCATCATGCTGTTGATCTTACTCATCACAGTGGGCTTGAATGTCTATCTCTATGTGATCATCCCGAAAGGTTTTTTCCCGCAGCAAGATACCGGACGTTTAATGGGGCAGATACAGGGCGATCAAAGTATATCGTTTCAGGCCATGCGTCAGAAGCTGCAAGACTTTATGTTGATTATTAAAGAAGATCCCGAAGTAGATACTGTCGTTGGATTTACCGGCGGCGGTCAGGTAAATGGCGGCAATATGTTTATTGCATTGAAGCCCTTGTCCGAGCGTACTGATAATGCCGATGCCGTGATTGCAAGGCTACGCAAAAAACTCTCTCATGAGCCCGGTGCAACTTTATTTTTACAAGCCGTACAAGATATTCGAGTTGGGGGGCGGGCGAGCCAAGCGCAGTATCAATACACCCTGCAGGCTGATGACATTGCAACACTGAATGAATGGGCGCCTAAGATACAAGCCGCATTGGCCAAGTCTCCGGGCCTTGCTGATGTCAACTCCGATCAGCAAGGTAAGGGCTCACAGACGACCTTAGTGATGAATCGCGATGAGCTGGCTAGGTTAGGTTTGACCGTGTCGCAAGTGGATTCAACACTCAATGATGCATTTGGGCAGCGGCAGGTATCGACCATCTATATGCCGCTCAATCAGTATCATGTGGTCATGGAGCTGGCACCGGAGTATTGGCAAAGTCCTGAGGCCTTAAAGAGTATCTATATGATCACGTCTGCTGGTAAACAGGTGCCGCTGTCTGCGGTGGCGCATTACGAGCCGACGTTTACATCGCTCAGTGTCAACCATCAAGGTCAGTTTGTGGCGACCACTATTTCCTTTAATTTGCCCCAAGGTAAGTCGTTATCCGATGCGACTACGGTCATCAATGATACGATGGCGCGTCTGGGTGTACCGACATCTGTTCATGGTAGCTTTCAGGGCAACGCAAAGGCGTTCCAAGACTCCCTTAACTCACAGCCGATGTTGATTTTAGCGGCGTTATTGACGATGTATATCGTGCTTGGGGTGCTGTATGAGAGTTATATTCATCCGATCACGATTCTATCGACACTGCCTTCAGCGGGTGTGGGCGCATTATTGGCATTGATGCTGTTTAATACCGAATTTAGCATTATTGCGTTGATTGCGATTTTGCTGTTGATCGGAATTGTGAAGAAAAACGCCATCATGATGATTGATTTTGCCTTGCAGGCCCAGCGCCAGCAAGGCTTGAGTGCGCGCGATGCGATTTATGAGGCCTGCCAACTGCGCTTTAGGCCAATCATGATGACCACCATGGCGGCGTTGCTCGGTGCGGTACCGCTGGCACTCGGTCATGGCGATGGCGCGGAAATGCGTCAGCCTTTAGGGATCGCGATAGTCGGTGGTTTGATTGTGAGTCAGTTATTGACTCTGTACACCACACCGATTGTCTTTATAGGCATGGATAATATTCGTCAGCGTGTTTTACGTTGGCGCGGCTTGCCTGACGTCTCTCCTCAATTGGCGAATCCACACTAGTTTTTGGTCATAAGTCCTTCAAATTGTCAGTTTTTGCGACTGCTGTAGCCTTATTGTTATGTCATGATGTCTTATTATTGGGCACGCCAATCCGCGTGCTTTTTTATGGTAATTTATAGCCAAGCGATTTATAGACTATAGATCGGGACTCGTCGACAAGGGATATTTAACAATGACAGCCGTCAGCAGCACAGACTACACTGAAAGTCATGCCTCCGTACTTCATGAAACCCGCGTATTTCCACCCAGTGTGGATTACCTTGCGCAAACGACACTGGATGCAGATACCTTTGCGCAGCTTAAGCGTGAAGCGGATCTTGATCTGGATGCCTTTTGGAGCCATCGCGCGCGTGAATTACTGACTTGGGAGAAGCCTTTCACCCAAGGTTTGGATGAGACGCATGCACCTTTTTATCAGTGGTTTGCAGATGGAACGCTGAATGTCTCGTTTAATTGTCTTGACCGTCATTTGGGGACACAGCCCGATAAAGTGGCGTTGATTGCCGAAGCGGATGACGGTTCTGCGGAATACATTACGTACCAAACGCTGTATGAGCGTGTCTGCCGATTTGCCAATGGCCTGAAGTCTTTGGGTGTTGTCGAAGGTGATCGCGTCATCATTTATATGCCGATGGTCGCCAATGCGGTGATTGCGATGCAAGCATGCGCGCGCTTAGGGGCCATCCATTCGGTCGTATTTGGCGGGTTCTCATCGAAAAGTTTGGCTGAGCGTATCATCGATGCCGAAGCCAAAGTCGTGATTACAGCCAATGTCGGCTATCGCGGTGGCAAAGCGATTGAATTGAAGAAGACGGTCGATGAGGCTGTGGCACAGTCTAATCACTTGGTTGAACACGTCGTAGTTTGGGCTCGAGACCAAAGCGATACGATTATGCAGTCGCGCGATGTCTGGTGGCATGATTTGGTCGCCCAGCAGACGACGGATTGCCCACCGGTATGGGTCTCTGCAGAACATCCTTTATTCATCTTGTATACATCGGGCTCTACGGGCAAGCCCAAAGGGGTGCAGCACTCCAGTGCGGGCTATTTACTCGGCGCGGTGCAAAGCTTTAAGTGGACCTTTGATCAGCAGCCCAATGACGTCTTTTGGTGCACAGCAGACGTGGGCTGGATCACTGGACATAGTTATGTGGCATACGGCCCCCTTGCGGCAGGTGCCACTCAGGTGGTTTTTGAAGGGGTTCCGACTTTTCCAGATGCTTCGCGCTTTTGGCAGATGATTGAGAAGCATAAAGTATCGATCTTCTACACCGCACCGACTGCAATTCGCTCACTGATTAAGTTAGGTGCAGATTTACCTGCAAAGCATGATCTATCCTCGCTACGTTTGCTAGGGAGTGTGGGTGAGCCGATTAATCCAGAAGCATGGATTTGGTACTACAACGTGGTTGGTGGTGGCCGTTGTCCAATCGTGGATACATGGTGGCAGACCGAAACCGGAAGTCAAATGTTGACGCCATTACCAGGTGCTGTGGCGACCAAACCCGGTTCTTGCGCGTTCCCATTGCCTGGCTTGTCGATCAATATTCTGGATGAAGCTTTGCACCCAACGGCACCTCGCGAAGCGGGTACCTTAGTGATTGAGCGTCCGTTTCCATCGATGGTACGTACCTTGTGGCGTGATCCAGAGCGCTTTAAAGCCGCCTATTTCCCAGAGGAATTTGGCGGTCGATATGTCGCGGGTGACAGCGCTATGCGCGATGAGGATGGCTACTTCTGGATTCTAGGCCGTACCGATGATGTACTCAACGTCTCAGGTCATCGTTTAGGGACAATGGAAATAGAGTCAGCTCTAGTTGCCAATCATCTCGTCGCAGAAGCGGCCGTTGTCGGTCGTCCAGATGAGGTGACAGGCGAGGCTGTTGTTGCCTTTGTGACCCTCAAAGGCGAGCGTCCGACTGGCGATGCAGCCGTTGAAATGATTAAAATGCTTAAAGCCTTTGTCGGCAAAGAGATTGGTGCAATCGCACGTCCTGCTGATATTCGCTTCAGTGATGCCTTGCCCAAGACCCGCAGTGGCAAAATTATGCGTCGCTTGCTGCGGTCAATTGCGCGCGGTGATGAAATTACGCAGGATATTTCAACGCTGGAGAATCCTGCGATTATCAAGCAATTACAAGAAAGTTGATGGATTGGAGAGCATGTTATTTTAATAACATGCTCTATAACACATGACTTGCCTATAGCCGTTATTTGATTGATGCATGGATGCTGAACGATGAATATATTCGAAACGCATTTTCAAAATCCTTTTGAAAAAAAAGTTCGTGCATTGGGTTTCTTAGATCCTATAGCCGTCCTTCAGCAATTTAAACAAATTGATTGGCTCACGTTAAATAATGAAACCTTTGAGAAACATGATCTGGTTGTTGAGGATTTCTATTTTTATGAAGTGAAGTACCAAGATGAAAAACAGCAAGAAAATACGATTTTAATCAGCGGTGAGTATACTTATGGTGATGCGCTGGCCCAAGATGGACCGCTATTCACGATCAGGTATGCTCGACCGATAGAGTACGTGAGTCGCGGATTTCTGGGCTTAGGTGCGGAACGGTTAAAAGTAAAAACAGAAATCACGGTGATGGAAGGTTGTACTCAGGATTTCTCGGAAAGGTGTGTACTGGCATTCATTCAGTACGATAAGAACTTTCTAGAAACGCATTTGATCCATAACGAGTCTTCAAGTGCATTTGAAGACTAAGTCCTATCCTAAGACTGTTAAAGCGCCGCAATGGGATTTGACACCCCATAATCAAATCGTTCTTTCCAGCCACATAAATCACTGACTATACACTCCCCACAAAGCGGAGATCTGGCTTTACAGGTATAGCGCCCATGCAGTATGAGCCAGTGATGTGCATCCATGATGTAATGCTTAGGAATCACTTTGATCAGTTTGTCTTCGACCAATTCAACGGTTTTTCCCGCTGCCAGTGTGGTTCGATTACTGACTCGAAAGATATGGGTATCGACAGCCATGGTCGGTTGCCCAAAGAAGGTATTCAAAACCACATTAGCGGTTTTACGCCCCACGCCGGGCAGCTCTTCGAGCCCTTCACGAGTATTGGGCACTTCGCCTTGGTATTTATCGACTAAGATTTGGCAGGTTTTAAGGATATTGACGGCTTTGGTATTAAATAAGCCGATGGTTTTGATATAGCCCTTAAGCTCATCTAAACCCATATCCAAGATCGCTTGGGGCGTATTGGCAATAGGGTAGAGTTTGGCCGTGGCTTTATTGACGCTGACATCAGTGGCCTGTGCTGACAGTAAAACGGCAATCACAAGTTCAAATGCACTGCTGTATTCAAGCTCCGTGCGTGGCTCAGGCCGCTGACTTTTAAGCCGAGCAAAGAATTCTTCGATAGTCGCTTTTTTCATTCTACACACTCACGGTGATTCAAAAGACAGCTGATTGAGCTCAGTCTGTAGTCGTACTAAATCAGATTTTCTCTTTTCATCATGTGGCATGACGCTGAGTTGTTTTTCGAGTTTTTTGATTTGGCTGCGAAGGGTCGCCAATTGGATCTGGGTGACTGGATCTCGCTTGTCAGTTGGTGTGGTACGGTCGATAGGATGAGAGAGTGACGCTGCAATAACTTGCGCTTCCTGCACTGCCAAGTTTGAGTCAGGGTTTGAAATAGCATCGGGCAGTATGGCATTTTGATTGGCGAAGCGTGATGCCGACAGTTTGATGGATTGCTTGGCTGTTTCGCGAAGCTGTTTGGCCGTGAAGCGCTGACGCAAATCGATCTGATCTTGTTTAAATTGTTGATCACGTTGTTCTATTAGGATGGGGCCTTGCTGTTGGGGGGCGATTGCGACGATGTCAAT
>CAYJTU010000165.1:0-8797 GCA_964373105.1 uncultured Moraxellaceae bacterium
GATCTGGCTGTAGTGGCGCTGGCTTACGTGTGCGATTTCATGAGAGAGTACCCCTGCGACTTCATCTGCATTATCAGCACTTAATAGCAGTCCGGTATTCATAGCGACTAGGCCACCAGGAACCGCAAATGCATTAATCTGCTCATCCCGAATGAGGAGCAATGCTGTCGGTGTACCCAGTAAAGTTTGTGCATAAATTCGACGATACATCCGCTCCAGTTCATCTTGAATTAAAGGATCATCGACAACGATAACTTCTTTATTGATTTCACGTAATACCGCTTCTCCAATTGCTTTATCGCGGGTTTGATCAATTAATCCAGGCTGTGAGCCTAATGTGGGCAAAACATAGCTTTCTGTTGAGTTGTGGGTTTGTGTATCCCAAACATCAGATTCAATTTTGGCATGACTCTGGGGTGGGTATAGGGTCAGTATACCCAAGACACTCGATATCAGATGAAACCTCATCAACATGCTAAAATAGCCCCATACCGTGATATTTATTTGAATTATCAAGTGATGCACGGTCATACGGTAGTATGATTTTGCAACCGTAATGATTTTCATGGTCCAGTATGTCAATACAGTGTGAAGATCATTTTCTACTTGCTATAGAATCCAAATGTTCGAACAGAGAGCCTTATTCCATGACGCTAGAGATTGATACCAGTGGTTTGCACTGCCCGATGCCCTTACTCAAGCTCAAAATGGCATTACGTCATCATGTCGATGGCGCATCGATTCGCCTAATCTCAACGGATCCAATGAGTCAACAAGATATCAAGCGTTATTGTGAAATTGCCGGTTTGGCCTGTATTCAACTGGCCCCTGAGGCTGAAAAAGATCGATTCGTTTTTGATATTCAAAAAAAATGACACCCGTCCTTTTCATCATTTAATCTTTGTCTATGGATTAAAGCGACTGCAAAAACAATTTACTGCTTAAAACCAACTTAGATTAACAAAGCTTTGAATAACTTATACAAAGTCACGATTCATACAATCTACAATAGCCAACTCTGCACGGAATTTTCTTAGAATTATTTTAAGATTTCATAACCAACTGATTTATATCACCCTCCGACTGAATTCAAAAATAAAATTTATTTTTATTTTTGAGTTTAGCTTCGTTATTTGCTTAAGGAGCAATGTATGCAACTCAGTATTGATGAGCTAACTCAATCAACACAAACTTGGTTTCCTGTGATCATGCAATACAGCGGTAAATTGCTACTCGCGCTCATCACTTTGATTGTCGGCTGGTGGCTTATCAATAAGCTGACTCAAAAGATCGGCGGGATCCTACGCACGAAACGGGTCGATCCAGCGCTGCATAACTTTGTGGGTACTTTAGCGAATATCATTCTTAAAGTGCCTCTCGTGATCAGTGTAGCGTCGATGATCGGTATTGAGACCAGTTCTTTTATCGCGGCACTTGGGGCGATTGGTCTTGCCATCGGACTTGCACTGCAAGGTAGCCTTGCCAATTTTGCAGGCGGCGTCCTCATTCTATTATTTCGACCCTTTCGTATTGGAGATTGGATTGAGGCACAAAGTGGTGTGAGTGGCAACGTTGACAGTATCCAGATCTTTCATACGACACTCAGAACTGCTGATCATAAAATTGTGATTGTGCCGAATGGTAGTCTATCTAATGGCAATATCACCAATTTTTCACGGGAGCCGATGCGCCGTATAGATATTAATCTCGGGATTGATTACAGCAGTGACATCAAACGTGCACGTGAGGTATTGCTAGATATCGCGCTTGATCCTCGCGTTTTTACCACTCCTGCTGCGGCGGTGCATGTCACTGGATTGGGTGATAATGCGATCAATCTTACGCTGCGCATTTGGGTGGCCAATGCCGATTATTGGCCGGTCACTTTTGATTTTATGGAAAGAGCCAAAGAGCAATTGACGGATGCCGGCATCGGCATTCCTTTCCCACAACGGGTCGTTCATTTGGTTCAAAGCTAAGCGCGACTCATCTATCGAGGCCATCAATGCTGCTATAGTCGGTTTTAGTGTCTCGATAGATTTTTATAGTTATTCGATGCTTCTAACCACTAAAACAGTACCCTCTATAGCGACAACCTTCACCCTGACCCCTTGTGCAAGTGACTGACCATCTTCAGTTCGTGCCAGCCAAAAACTATCGCCAACACGAATCTGTGCCGTAGGTTCAAGGGCGTGTGAGAGGATTAGCACATGATCAATCAATTGATGCTGGATTTCGGAGATGGTGGGCTTTTCTAAGGCTGCTTGTTGCTGACGCCACCGTGCCCAAATGATCAGAAATACAGTCGATAGGATTGCAAAGACCACACCCTGAGCATATGGCGGCAATATCCAAGTCACCGCAACCGTAATCAGTGCGGCTAGACTCAAACAAAGGCAAAACAAAATCCCCGTCATCAGCTCAGCGATGAGCATGATGCTGGCAATGATCAGCCAAAAGACCCATGCACTCATGTGTGATCCTGTGGTGGCGTGAGTCGAGAGGGTTCAGGCGTGACACTGGCTGTCGTCTGCCCTCCTGTACGCTCAGACAAAAGTTCGGCAACCCCGCCTACGGCACCGACCAAAGCCGAAGCATCCAGAGGCATGAAGATGACTTTACTATTGGTGCTTTTCGCCATGTCTTTTAGGGATTCAACGTACTTTTGTGCGATGAAGTAATTCAAGGCTTGGACATTGCCATTGCTCAACGCTTCACTCACTTGGCGTGTTGCTGTTGCTTCTGCTTCCGCTAAACGCTCGCGGGCTTCAGCTTGTAGGAAAGCCGCTTGTCTTTCGCCTTCTGCTTTAAGAATCTGCGCCTGCTTTTCGCCTTCTGCGGTGAGGATTTCGGCTTGACGGCGGCCTTCTGCTTCAAGCACATAGGCGCGCTTAGTGCGTTCTGCCTTCATCTGGGATGCCATCGCATTGACCAAATCTGCAGGAGGATTGATGTCCTTGATCTCAATGCGCGTCATTTTGACGCCCCAAGGTGAAGTTGCATGATCTATGGATGCCAGCAGTTGACCATTGATCTGATCCCGCTGCGAGAGCATAGCATCAAGCTCCATGGAACCAATCACAGTCCGTATATTGGTCATGACCAAGTTATTCAATGCGATAGGAAGATTGCTGACTTCGTAAGATGCTTTATAGGCATCCATGATTTGATAAAAACAGACCGCATCGATCGTTACACCTGCGTTATCACGTGAAATAACTTGCTGCGGGGGAACATTCAATAATTGTTCCATGACGTTGACCCGCTTACCGACTTTCTCAATAAAAGGGGTAATAAAAGCCAGACCAGGCTCAAGCGTACGGCTATATTTGCCAAAGCGCTCAATCGTATAGAGGAATCCCTGAGGAACAATTTTGATGGCTTGTAGCCCAATAAACACGACTAAAACCAAAAGAACAATTAAAAAACTTCCAAGCATATCGTATCTTCCCTAGATAATCTGACGTCATGGTGGTGTTCTAACGCCAGTCTTGAATAACATCTCGAATATAACTGATTTAAATCACAATATTCACATCCATGATGTAACTGAATATGCCTTGCTTAAGTAAATTTTTAATTGAGCGATCTTAAATATTTAAGCGATCTATCTTAAGCGAGCGGCCGATCTTGCATCTAACATGATGGCTTTCATTTCACGAATCGCCGTCTCAAGACCGATAAAAATACTATCTGCAATCAATGCATGGCCAATATTGAGTTCATGAATTGTCGGAATTGCAGCGATTGCAGCGACGTTACTGATGTTCAGCCCATGGCCAGCATTCACAATCAGATCAAGATCGATAGCATAAGCGGTGACATCACTGATGCGCTCTAGTTCTAATAATTGATGATCGCCGACTGCTTCTGCATAGGAACCGGTGTGCAGCTCAACAACGGGTGCTCCACAGGCAATGGCTGCATCGATTTGCTGTACGCAAGGGTCGATAAATAATGAAACTTCACAGCCTGCTTTGGTTAAAGTCTCAACGGCTTGCTGAATCTTTTTATGCTGACGAACGACATCAAGCCCTCCTTCTGTCGTGAGCTCATTACGCTTTTCTGGGACGAGACAAACGTGTTGTGGCCTAATTTCACAAGCGAAATCAATCATAAAGTCGGTGACCGCAATTTCTAAATTCATCCGAGTTTGCAGCAGTGGTCGCATGCGGCGGACATCATCATCTTGGATATGGCGGCGATCCTCACGGAGATGTAACGTAATGCCATCCGCGCCAACACGCTCACATAGGAGTGCCGCAGCAACGGGGTCAGGGTAAGACGTGCCTCGTGCCTGACGTAACGTTGCGACATGGTCAATATTTACCCCAAGTAAAAGCGACATTTCTAAGCTCCTATAACGTGTTGGGTGACGAAACAATCAAAAAGCGATGACTGCTTCCTATGATGCGATGTATAAATTTTTAATAATAATGGGCATCAACTGATGCAACCTAGTGGCTTTAATATACGCTCGATTGACGCCGGTGACTGTATTAACTTCTCTGCAGGACGGCGTGGGCGCCGTAGAAGCTCTCCCCCACAATTTGGACAATTGAATTGCAGTTTATGCGATGTGCATGAAGCGCAAAATGTACATTCAAAGCTAAAAATTTATGCGTCTAAAGAATTTTGCAGAAGGTCCAAATCACAGCACTCACAATTCGGTCTAAGCTGTAGCATTAGGCGTCTCCCTAATTGGTTTAATAAAGACTCGTTTTACTTTGAATAGGTTGTTTTGCTGGCAATCCAAAGTGCTCTGCTTTTCAGTGGTTTTTCACCCAGTTGCGCGCTTAAAGCACCGCGTAAAACACGTGTCAGCATTGCAAGAGATTCTGGTGCGATAGTAGTCGGTATATCCTCTTCTCGCTCATTCATCGCTAATAAAGACTGGCCAGTTTCGCCCGATGGGTTCACTGAGAATCCCTCATCCCGTTGATACCGATAGAGCAAATGAGGTTGAATCGGCATACCTAAACGGTCATTTTTAAAATCAATGGCATAGCCCAATTGTGAGAGTAAAACAAGTTCGAATCGTCGTAGTGTCGCAATCAATGATTGCTGATCAGCCAGCGCCTGTAAAGCCTGCGCATAGGCTGTCACTACCTCAGGCAGGGCTTCTTGATGAGGCAGTAATCTCACCAAAAGCTCATTTAAATAAAATCCGGCAAATAAAGCATCCCCGACGAGTATCTTTGCAGAACCGACCGTTTCGGCTTTAGCAAACGTTTTGAGCGCAGACTTTCCCGTTGCAAACAGCAATGTAGGTTGATAGAGCGATGGAACACTTTGGCGAGCGACACCATCGACCCGCCCAGCTTCAAACGATAAGAAGCTTACCAGCTTGCTGTTCTCACGATAGGCGCGCTGGTGTAATACATATCCATGAAGTGGTTCGTTACGCATTAACCATCCATTGAGTTATAGGAAACCCTTTGTTATAGGGTTTTAGCTTTTGGAGTCACTGCTGTTGTCTTTTTTATCACTGTCTTTTTTGTCATCATCTTTTTTGCCATCAGGTGTTAAAAGATCGACTGTTCCACCAACAACAGCTACAGTGCCCTTTACAGCAACTTTCGTGACATCATAAGCAATGCCGAGCGGCACCGTCACGATATCGGTGATGCAGCCTGACAATAAAAGACTTGATGAGGCAACCACAATTAACAACAGCTTTTTCATGACACTTCCCTTTCCTTGAATATGAATTCAACCAATGATATTAAATGTCGCCATAGCCTAGACTTTTTAGCGCACGTTCATCGTCAGACCAGCCGCCCTTCACTTTAACCCACAGCGTTAGCATGATTTTTTGCTCGAGTAGTTTTTCCATGTCTTGGCGTGCTTCAACCCCGATCTGCTTTAAACGTGAGCCTTTATCACCAATCACAATCGCTTTTTGTCCCTGGCGCTCCACGAGAATTGTGGCATCAATGAATGTACAAGCAGCTTTCTTCTGACCATTCGCCTTAACAGCTTCAGGCTCTTGTTTGAAACTTTCAATTTGCACGGTGAGGTCATAAGGAATTTCTTCACCTAATTGACGCATGATTTTTTCACGAATAATTTCAGAAACCAAGAAACGAGCTGGACGATCGGTAATCTGATCCAGGCCATAAAGTGGCGGAGAGAAAGGCAAGTGCTGGCCAATCACTTCGTGTAATCGGTCTAAATTAGAGCCTCTTAAGGCAGAAACAGGCACAATTTCACTAAACTTCATGCGTGTTGAGAGCCGTTCGATGTGCGGCAATAGCGTATTTTTATTATCCAAAGTATCGGATTTGTTGATGACTAAGACCACAGGCATTACAGCATGAATGAGTTTTTCAAGGACCAGTTCATCATCTGGAACCCACTTTAAAGCATCAACGACAAACAATACGAGGTTCACATCGCGGAGTGCTGATGTCGCTGCTTTATTCATCATACGATTGATGGCGCGCACTTCTTTTTTATGCATCCCCGGTGTGTCAACATAAACCGCTTGGACATTATCCCGAGTATCGATCCCCACAATTTTATGACGCGTTGTTTGCGGTTTACGCGAGGTAATCGAAAGCTTCTGCCCCAATAAATGATTCATCAGTGTTGACTTACCGACATTTGGACGACCGACGATCGCGACAAAGCCTGCACGGAAATCCGCAGGCACCACGGGCGAATCTTTAAAAAATTGACTGATAAGATCATCAGCGACGGCTTTGTTTTGTTGTTTCGGCTGGCTTCCTACAGTAGTCGAATTTTCGTCCGAGATATCAATTTTATGATAAGTCAAGGTATCCAACTCTTCGTTGGTACTCTGAGGTGAGTCTAAAAAATGTTCTGGTAAATCATGCTTACTCGGAGAGTTACTATTCGAGTTATCGTTTGAATGAGTCATTGTATTATCGCTTATATAAAGAAGAGGTGATCCCGAAGGGTTGTTTAAACTTCCTTCGAATAAATAAAGGTAGATCAAAATATGACGTGATTCTGGATGCTTGATCGTGAAGCCACTTAGATGAGACTTAACAACCGAGCAATTGCAGTAATTATATTACGAAGGCTTTGTTTTAGGTGAAAGAGATTCTAAAAATTGTAATAACTCACTGGCTGCACTTTGCTCAGCATAGCGTCGACTTAACCCATGGCCTACAGTAATTGGTGCCCCTTCGACACGACACTCTACGGTAAAGGTCTGATTATGCGCCTCTCCTTGTGTCGCTGTTAGGGTGTATGCTGGCAAGGGTAGGTGTTTGGCTTGGAGCAGCTCTTGTAGGCGCGTCTTGGGATCTTTTAACGTATCTTTGGGTACCAAGGAGACCAGATAAGGCTCATACCAACGCAATACCACATCACGCACGATATTTAAATCTGATGAGTCCAAATAGATTGCACCGATTAAAGCTTCTACAGCGTCAGCGAGAATCGATTCGCGACGATGACCGCCACTTTTCATTTCACCGCTGCCTAAAATCAAGTGTTCACCCAGCTTTAAATCTTTTGCAATTGCAGCTAATGAATCTTGTCTGACTAAGGTAGAGCGAAGACGTGTTAAACGTCCTTCGTCCTCACTCGGAAAACGATCATACAAATAACATGCGACAATTACACCCAATAGCGCATCACCCATGAACTCCAGTCGTTCGTAATTGGATTTTGAGCTCACGGATCGATGCGTGAGCGCTTGTTGGCATAGCTCAATTTTATT
The DNA here is from genome assembly GCA_964373105.1 of uncultured Moraxellaceae bacterium. Classification (GTDB taxonomy): domain Bacteria; phylum Pseudomonadota; class Gammaproteobacteria; order Pseudomonadales; family Moraxellaceae; genus Aquirhabdus. The sequence continues at coordinate 7,694 of CAYJTU010000165.1, forward strand.
GAAACGATAGCCTAAAGCCTTTTGTAACCGAACAACTTTTAAGGACTCAGTCATGGAAGAAACGCACTGCTATTTATACTCATCTCTGTTGATACCATTAATTTCCCGCTTGAATGGCTTGTTGGTCAAACGTTTTTTTGAAATTAACCACTAAATCAATATTGCCAATGAAACTTTTACGAACTTCATATTTCTTAATGACTTCAATGCCGCCTTCGGTTGTGATGGTCAGATAGTCACCAATTTTTACATCGCGGATGCCATTCATATCGAACTGTTGACTGAGTTCGCGCAAGAGCGCTTCTGGATTGGTATCTCTCGGTGCAGCTCTTAAGCGTTCTGTGATGATTTTATTGATAGTAAAATCATCAAGATAGACCCCACCCACAGCTAATGAAAATTGTACCCCTAAGAATGCTATAAATAAAAGTGCGACAATACTCCAATACGACATCCCTTTCTGTCCACGCATGTTTATCCCCTGCAAGCGTTATAAAATAAATAAAACAAAACCCATCGATCTATGCTTTAGTTAATCACACCATTACGACTAAAGCTAGGTAAATGCCAGCCTGGCTCTTTGTGCATCCAGACATAAACCGCACGACCCGCTAAGTTTTCTTCGGGTACAAAGCCCCAGAAACGACTGTCAGCACTGCGATCCCGATTATCTCCCATCATGAAGTAATGCTTGGCAGGCACTGTGACTTCCCAATGATGTCCATTACTGGCAACAAATTCACCGTTATTCAGGCTATTCACAAACGGTGCTTGAGATGTCGACCAAACCCCAGAAAGCTCGCGTGTAATATGATTATGTGTCCCCATTTGCTCACGGGAGAATTGCTCATAAGCGGGGTCGCCCATATCGGGAAGTGCTGTTTTAGCGACTTTCTCACCGTTTATAGTCAAGTTGCCTTCATCAAATACAATCTTATCTCCAGGGAGTCCAACTAATCGTTTAATATAATTAATTGAAGGATTAAGCGGGTAGCGAAATACAACGACTTCACCGCGCTTAGGCTCACCACTGTCTATAATCTTGGTATTCACAATAGGTAGACGCACACCATAATCAAACTTGTTAACCAGTATAAAATCACC
>CAYJTU010000166.1:0-8699 GCA_964373105.1 uncultured Moraxellaceae bacterium
ACCTAACGTCAGGTTATACGGCCAGTATTGGACGAAAGATGCCAGTACGGCTGTTGCCGTGACGCCGATCAAGAATGCCGCAATCGCGAAGCAAAATACAAACAGCAAAATCGTCGGCAGTGCTTTTTTCTTGCCCTGATAAGGTCGTATTTCCTGATTTTGTAATCGGGCTTGCGATTTGCGTTGCAGACGATCCACGGCAAAAGACAATACTGCAGGGATCAGCAGCACCAGAGACACGACCGCACCCATACTGAAATTCTGCTGGCCTATAATCTGCTTATACACATCGAGGGCCATCATATTGAAAGACCCACCGATGACTTTCGGGATCCCAAAATCAGTCATCACACTGGTAAAAGCAACCAACAACGTACTGATCAAGCCGACACGCAGTGCTGGGATCATCACATGAAAATAAGTACGAAACGTCCCTGCACCTAGGCTGCGGCTTGCCTCAAATAATCGTGCATCTAAGCCACGGAAGGCAGAGGTCATGATCATGAGTGCAGCTGGGAATAACCAAAAGCAGTATCCCATCAATATACCAATCGGCCCATAAATCTGATGGCTGCCTAAGAGCGCTTTAAAAATGCCTTGGTGACCAAACAAATAAACGAGGGCAATGGCAGGCAAAAGCGATGGTGCTAAGATCGGCAAGAGTGCCACGACTTTAAATAAGCGTTTGAAAGGCATATGACTGCATGTGATTGCATAAGCATAGACACTGGCAAATACCAAGGTAATAGCAGTCGCAGTGAATGCAATGGCCAGCGAGTTGAAAATTGAACTCGTCAACACCGGATTCGAAAAAAATGATACATAGTTCGCAAGACCCACGAACACGTCATAGGAATCGAAAAAAGACTTATACACCAGCAAGAAAACGGGAAGAATTATCAGAATCAAAAGCACGAGGCTTTGAACAATGAGTACCACTCCACCTGATGATAGGCTAGAGAAGCGCTTTAAATTCAATGGTGCAGGCGGACTAGTCAGAGTGCTGTTTAGCATATCGCTCTCCCATCCTGATCAAAGACGTGCAACTGTTTTTCATTTACATTGATCACAACGAGACTATCGACACTCAGTAACACAGTCGACGCATGATCCACATCAATTTGGATCGTTTGTTCTGACAAACCCGTCAGCGCTGTGGAGGGGACGAGTGAAAGATGCAAACGCGTTTTGGAACCTAAAAACTCACGCGCAATCATATAAGTAGATAGGCGAATCCCTTTGCCATCCTCAACAGAAGTATCACTCACGATGCGTGCTGATTCAGGTCGAAAGCCCACCAGTACGGAAGTATTGGGAATAAACTGATGCTTTAATTTAAGGCGCACATCGATCGTCTCTGCAACGAATAGCCAATCTTCGGCTTGAATCTTTGCCGGCAACAAATTCATTTGGCCGACAAAGGTTGCCACAAACTGACTGGCGGGCTTGTTATAGATCACTTCTGGCGTATCGACTTGCTCAATCACGCCATGATTCATCACCACGATGCGATCGGCGAGCGTCAATGCTTCTTCTTGGTCATGGGTCACCAAAATGGTGGGCATATTCAAACGCTGTTGCAGCGCGCGAATTTCTTGACGCAAATGCAAGCGGACGCGCGCATCCAACGCAGAAAGCGGCTCATCCAATAGGAGAATATCGGGTTCAGGGGCAATGGCACGGGCCAATGCGACACGTTGCTGCTGTCCACCGGATAATTGCAGTGGATATTTGAGTTCTGAACCTTGCAAGCCAATCAACGCCAGCAATTCGCTCACCCGCTCATGGCGCTGCTGCTTTGTCCATTTTTTGCCTTGCAGGCCATAGGCGATGTTGTCGGCAATCGTTAAATTCGGAAATAATGCATAGTTTTGGAAAACAATGCCGCAGCGGCGTTTTTCTGTTTTCAAGGTACTGATGTCTTGACCATTTTTTATGATTTGGCCTTCATCGATCTCATCTAATCCAGCGACCAGTCTCAATAGCGTTGTTTTGCCACAACCCGATGGGCCGAGAAAGCATAAAAGCTCACCCTCATAAAGTTGCAAGTCAATATGCTCAAGTGCAACAAAGTCTTTGAATCGCTTTTGTACGCCTCTAATTTCTAGAGCGGCTTTTTTTGAAGAAATCCGAGTGATATCTGCTGCGATTTGAGAAGATGGCTGCTCACTTTCTACAAAGTTTTTTGAGACCGATGAATTCATAATCATTCCTCTGGGCGGATGATTGTCTGGATTAAAACAAGCCAAACAATCACCACCACCATTTAATAAATTTAATCTATTGCATGATTGGACATCTCGCATTTGCCTATGTCCAACCGTGTATGCCATTACTGTGAGGCTGGAATTATTTAGGCGCGCTCTTACCGGAGTAGCGTTTGTTCCACTCAGCAAGAATGCGTTCACGATTCTTCGATGCCCATTCAAAATTATTAGGAATCATGAGCGTGTTGATATTCGCTGGGCGGAATTTGACGGGCTTTGCAACACCAGGATAGGCGACCACGGCAAATTGTTGAGAATACTGTTCATTCGCGTCTTTACTCGCGACCCAATTCATAAACTTCTGGGCATCTGCTAGATTCTTGGTGCCTTTAACGATTGCTGAAGATTCTAGATCCCATCCCAAGCCTTCTTTTGGAAACACGATGTCAATCGGTGCGCCTTGCTGTTTCAACAGTGCGGCACGATATCCAAATGAAATGCCAATCACTGCCTCGCCTTGTGCGACCATCTTGCAAGGTTTTGATCCGGAGTGGATGTACTGCGCCATGTTCTTGTCTAACGCATCCATGAATGCCCAGCCTTTTTGCTCGCCCATCATTTGTAACCATGCAGATACATCCAGATAACCTGTGCCACTTGATGATGGGTCAGGCATCACAACCGTACCTTTATAGATCGGTTTGGTCAGGTCAGCCCATGAGGTTGGCAGCGGTAAATTACGCTTTTTCAACTCAATGGAATTAACGCATACCGCAGACTCCCATGCATCCATACCCACCCAGGTCGGGATCTTCTTTGGACTTACATATTTTTTAGTTAGCTTCTCAACACCGATGGGTGCATAGGGTTGCAACATGTCCTGCTGATCCATCAGCATGAGACTGGTCAGTGCCACACCTGCGATGACATCCGCCTTAGGATTACTTTTCTCTGCAAGTAATCTTGCGGTAATCACGCCAGTCGAATCACGGACCCACTTAACAGTCACGTCTGGATAAGCTTTTTTAAAGCTCGCCTCATAAGGCGGTAATTGATCGGCTTCAAGTGAGCTATAGACCGTTATCTCCCCTGCACCTGCGGTTTGAGTACAGAGCAAAGCACCCATGCCCGCCGTGATGCATATATTTTTGAACTTCATAATCTACCCCTCAGTTGTCAACCCAGTCATTAATCTTGTGTTCGAACCCAATCCGACTTTAAATCTGGTTCGAACCAGTTAAACGAATAATGCAATCTATATGCCAAAATTTTAAATTTTTATTTAAATTATTTATCATTATGATTCATGTTCTTAAATTTTATGATTAGTCAATTTTATGAAATGCCGCTTTCATCATGCAGATAGCCATCGTGTTTGCGCACAATCTTTGACATGCTCTTTTGGTGCGCGCCGCACCAACTTTGAACAAAAGAGCCGCTCTAGATTTCCTTTTTTATAAATTTTGTGCATAAAAAAACCAGCCTTCTTTAAAAGCTGGTTTTTTAGATTTTCTATTTTAATAGATTGATTTTACTAAGTATCTATAGACTAAATGCCCACTCATGCTCAATTCAGATAAAAATAACGACGACGCGATGTCCATGCCCTGTATTGTTCATAATTACCCTATTAAAGCGGGTGATCACTCTCTCGACTTAAAGATTGAACTCATTAGCGCACTCTCATCTTTTCGAGCTTCCAATGAAATCTCAAGCGCATCATGTACCCAATACTCTTGATCGACATTTGTCACGCGTCCAAACTGATCATAGCTGTTACGGCCGATATATAGCCCCATTGTTCCTGGTGTCACCAATAAATGACGGGCTTGAAATGCATCTAATGAGGCAGGATAAAGATTAATATTGACCCGGATCAACTCCACCCCATAATGCTTGTACATGATTTCAGTCAATGAATCGGTGAGTGGCTTATCTAAGAAGTCTGGAAATAACGCCGCATTGACGCGGACATGCTCGATAAACACCATGCGACCATCCACAAAGCGCTTCCGCCAAATTGAATAAACAGGGCCACCGACGGCAATGTTTAAGCGTTCGGCAGCCCACTCTGAAGCTTCAATCAACTCCGCAGAAATCATTTCGCTTTTGGGTACGCGTCCTTGTGCGGTCACATACTGCATAAAACTTTCCGTACTGCGAGGGTTGTAGATGATCCGCTTTGGCGTCACAAACCAGCCGCGACGATCAAGGCGATAGATCAGTCCTTCGGTTTGAAGCGCCAGCAAAGCATCACGAATTGTCACCCGCGCGACTTCAAATGATTCTTGCAGCTCGCGCTCCGATGGCAACTTATCACCAGACTTGAACTCTCCTCTTTCGATTCGCGTTGCTAAATCATCACGCACGACCAAATATTTTGGTGTGTGGTTTGCCGCTACTTCTGACATGCTTATTGCTCACTAATACTGCGCTATTTTATATCCATGATTAACAAGAATAACAACAAACCAAATACTGGAGTCCATGAATTTTATTTTTTCATCTCAGCGGCTGTTAGCCCCACTCACACCCATTTGATGCCGCCATTGTCTAGGACTGCAGTTAAACCAACGCTTAAACGCTCTTGAAAAAGCACTGGTCTCTGAGTATCCCAATTGAAACGCTAACTCAGAAATCGAGAGATGATGCTGATGCAAGTAGCTTACCGCTAATTCACATCTCAATTCGTCGACGAAGGACGGATAAGAATAGCCATTTCTCTTCAGCTCACGCTGCAGATAGCTGAGCGGCATTTGCATCTCAGCAGAGATATGCTCAAGTTTTGGCTCTCCTTGTGCGAATGCATCACGGACGACAGACTTAAGATCACTGATTGTATCTTTTCCTGCATGATCATGAAGGTTCAATCGTTGCATCGCATCTAATACTACAGAAAATAGCTGATCATCGCGATCAGGCATAGCGACTTTCAATTGTTGTTTTGAAAAGAATAATGAATTGAAGGGTTGATCAAAATAGACCGGCGCATCAAAGATCTTGCTATGGTCTTGCCACTGCTCAGGTCGGGTGTGCTCAAAATGGACTTGTTTGGGTGCCCATGTCTTTCCCAGCACATGGCGGATGAGATTTAAAATCATGCCCAAAGTCAGTTCCGCATCCTGTCGTCTTTGTAAAATTCCGCCGTGCTGTATTTTATAGTCAAATTGATAGTGGTCGCCTTTATCACGAAGTCGCGTCAGCGTGTTGTGCTGATGGTAAATAAAGAATTCGGAAACATTTCTCAAAGCATCCTCAAGGGTCGGTGAACTGAGTCCAACATAGCCGATTAACCCTAAGGACTGGGGTCTAAATTGACGACCATAGTAGAGACCGAAATTATCACATCCCGATTGCCGCGCAGCATGTTCGAGGATCTGGCAATAATGACTTAAGCTCAGACTATGCGTTGGCGACTCTAATAACTTTGGATCAACGCGTGCGCTGCCAAAGACCCGATCAATATCTCCACCTTGCTGCACAATAAAATCACCGAGGCCTGTTGCCGCAGCAGCAAGCACACCTTGATGCTGCTTTTGTCTACCCGCTCCTTCAAAAGAAGCCACTCGCTTGATTGCTCTCGCTGGGATAATGTGCATGACTTTCTACAAGGTTGAGAATGAACTTGCAAAATCCCCAAGCAAAAAACATACCATGGATAAGTCCCTGTCCCTCACGCACACCCGTCAACACGGCTTGCTCTACACTTTTAATTTTTTAAGAAAATTTAACGTATATATCTAATATATATAAAAAATAATCATCCATTCCTATCAAGAGCATGCCCAGACATCGCCTATCTCATCATCTTTTCTAAAAAGTTGACATCAACGCCGAACAATAGCCAAGCAAAGTCAAGTTTCTCAAAATTCTTTCCAGCATGATTCCCGGCATGCTCCTGAAATCTTTAGAACATCATTTTTGATCTGCGCTTACTTAAACAAATAGGGGATGTTCCATGTTAAAGACCAATGCTTTTGATCCTGCAAACAGCCATGCAATCTCATCACAAACGCTGGAACTGATCGAACGTCGACGACGAATCTTGGGCCCAGCCTATGAGCTCTTCTATGAAAACCCACTGCACCTCGTCAAAGGCGAAGGCGTATGGGTTTATGACGCAGATGGACGTCGCTATCTCGACATGTACAACAATGTTCCCTCTGTCGGTCATTGCCATCCCCATGTCCTTGAGGCGCTCTATCGCCAAGCATCCACCCTGAATACACATACACGCTATTTGCATGAAAATATTCTCAACTTTTCTGAAAAGTTGATCAGCACCATGCCACCAGAACTCAGCCAAGTGATGTTTACCTGTACAGGCAGTGAAGCCAATGACCTTGCCCTGCGCATCGCTGAACATTACACGGGCGGTACTGGCGTCATCATTACCGATTATTCTTATCATGGTATGACCTCGTCCATCGCAGCCCTTTCTGCATCCATGAGTCCTGGCATCACCATCAGCAAAAATGCCCGTACCATTCCTGCCCCGATTCATAATCCAGACAATCCAGACGAAGTCGGCAAAAAGTTCGCAGCAGATGTCCGAGCCGCATTAGTCGATATGAAGCGTCACGGCATCAAACCCGCTGCACTGATGATCGATACCTTCTTTACCAGTGATGGCGGTTTCTTTGACCCTGCTGGTTTTTTAAAGGAAGCTATCGATGTCATCCATGAAGCAGGTGCCTTGTACATCGCCGATGAAGTTCAGCCGGGCTACGGTCGATCGGGAGAAACCATGTGGGGATTCCAACGTCATGGACTCTTACCCGATATCGTTACGCTTGGGAAACCCATGGGCAATGGACATCCCATGGCGGGTCTGGTCATCAAACCAGAAATTTTGCACCGCTTTGGTACTGAAGCAAGTTACTTCAACACCTTTGCCGGTAATACCGTATCCGCAGCGGTTGGCCTCGCCGTACTTGAAGTCATCGAGCAAGAAGGTCTGATCGAAAGCGTTGGAGAATCTGGTCGCGTATTGCTCAACGGCATGACCGCGCTACAAGATCGTTTTGGAATAATGAGTCAGGTACGCGGCGTTGGTTTGTTTGTGAGCGCCGAGTTTGTCAATCAAGCGGGTGAGCCTGACTCGACGATGGCATTGAAAGTGGTCAACACCTTACGCGAAGAAGGGGTTCTGATTGGCGCTTCAGGGCCGCATGCCAATATCCTAAAGATTCGCCCCCCATTGGTCTTTAAAACAGAACATGCCCATCTGTTTTTAGCCAGTCTAGAAAAAGTACTCCAGCAAGTATCGTAAAGGTTTAAGCGCTGAGTCTGACCTCGTATGACTCGGCGCTTTGTTCAAAATGCGTCTTCTACAACCTCTTTTTAAGCATTTTTTGATAAGCATCCAGCTATAAATAAATTTATTAATATTTTCAAATGATTATTTAGAGAATAGGAAAATGTTTTTTAAATAGACTAAAATTTTATACAAATCTGGTTCGAACCAGAATATACTTTGCTGAGTTTGCATCGCGGCGCGGTTATCCTGCGCCTGATACAACGAGATTTTGGCATCAATCGAAACAAGCAATGAAAGCATCATTGAATATCCCTATTCACTCACGCTAACTGCTTGTCATCACGACATTAATGTATGCCAATGCAAATACTATATTTGAGGGAGATTCGGGTGGAACTGGCATTATTTGATCTTGATTTAACGTTATTGGACTTGGACTCTGACCATGCGTGGGGCGAGTTCTTAATCCATGAGAAATTGGTCGATGCTATGCAACATCGCCAGTTAAATGACCAGTTTTATGCGGAATATGAGTCTGGGACGTTGGATGCGGTCGCTTACAATGAGTTTGTTTTGTCCTTTTTGGTTGGCAAAAGCATCACTTCGCTCAATACCCTGCATGAAGAGTTTATGCAAAGCGTCATTCGACCCGCTATACGCCCATCGGGTCTAAAAGCTCTCGAAAGACATCGTACTGCGGGACATGAGATTGTTATCATTACCGCCACCAATCGCTTCATTACCGCACCGATTGCACAAGAACTCGGTGTTCAACATCTCATTGCGACCAATCCTGAAGTCATTCAGGGACTATACACAGGCAAAATCGACGGCGAACCTTGCTACCGTTCGGGCAAGTTGAATCATTTAAACGCATGGCTGACGACGTTTAATAACAGTAAAACGCTCTTAGAGAGCTGGGGATACTCCGATTCCTTCAATGACATCCCGCTTTTGGAATTTGTTGACCATCCACATGCCATTACACCCGATGGTTTACTCAGGAAGCATGCCCAATCCAATCACTGGCCGATTGAAGATTGGTCGATCCAACAAGATTTTTTAAAGCAAAAAATATCTTAAAAGACTTCGCCACGTCAGCCATCGGATCAAAGCGTGGCATGCACTGTGTCCAGTACTCGTGGTTAACATATTATTTATTTTGGGGAAATGCATCATGTCGTCAGTTCATCTCAAACAAGTTTTAGGACCCGTACAGCTGTGGGGTATTG
>CAYJTU010000167.1:0-8539 GCA_964373105.1 uncultured Moraxellaceae bacterium
CCGTCTTAGATAAAAGTAAATTTGTTTGAAAAACGTACAATTCTTATATTCAATAATTTTTTATTTACTGTATAAAAGTAATGATGGCGTTGAGTATTTCGCCATTCATTCGATGCACTCGACGATATCTGCATCGTACAGAAAAAAAATTCATAAAAGGAATAAGACGATGAACTGGTATCTAGATGTACTGAAAAATCGATATGCGCAATTTCAAGGGCGGGCACGTCGAGAAGAGTTTTGGATGTTTATACTGATCTATATTTTGATATCTATAGCTGTGGGTGTGGTGGATGCAATTTTAGGAACGAGGATTTTAGGTGCTATTTATGGGTTAGCGCTTTTAGTGCCTTGTATTGCTTTGAGTGCTCGCAGATTACACGATATCAATCGTAGTGGGTGGTGGCAGCTCATCGGTTTAATCCCCATTGTAGGTACCATCATCCTTATATTTTGGTTTGCTACCGAAGGTCAGGAAGAAAGTAATCAATATGGGATGAACCCCAAAATGTAGGTAAGCGGTCCAGTAATAGCGTGTTGAAAATATGAAAAAGCCATTGGGTAGATCCAATGGCTTTTTCATATTTTAGGACGAGACATTTAGTGAAATTTTAGTGGAGCTTTAATGTGGGCCCAGAATTACGTGAGAGCAAATCTTTAAACATCAGTACACCAGTTTTGAATACCCCATGCAGCGCCACTTGATGTAAGCGATATAACGATAAGTACATGATGCGCGCAAAGAAGCCCTGAACATTTATTTTACCGATCAGATTGCCGACGGTATTGGTTTCGCCTAGAGAAATAAGCGATCCCTTGTCACTGAAGCTAAATGTCGGGAGCGGTTTACCTTTGAGTTTGGCTTTCAGGATTTTTGCCAAGACGATGGCTTCTTGGTTCGCAACCTGAGCGCGTGGCGGGACTGCGCGCTCTGCACCCGCAGGGGTATAGCTTGCACAATCTCCGAATGCAAAGATCGAGTCATCTCGGGTTGTTTGAAGTGTGGCGCGCACAACCAACTGATTGATTCGGTTTGTTTCAAGCCCTGCAATTTCTTTCAGGATATCGGGTGCTTTGATGCCTGCTGACCAGACCTTAAGTGTGGCTGGTATGAAAATGCCGCCATCACACTCTACAGAGTCTTTATGAATTGCGATCACTCTGCGGCTGGTCAGTACTTGGATATTAAAATCGACCAATTGATCTGTTGCAGTAGACGATGTATGTTTAGATAAAACAGGCAGAATACGATCCGCCGCTTCAATCAGTGTAATGCTGACATTGCGCGGATCAATGCTATTGAGTCCATAGCGTGTAAACTCATGTGCGGCGTGATGCAGTTCTGCGGCGAGTTCGACGCCTGTAGCCCCCGCTCCAATGATAGCGATATTTAAGGCTTGAGGACTGGGGTTTTCAATAGCACGTGCTTGAGCCTGTAGATACAGGTTGAGGAATTCGCGTTGGAAACGATCTGCTTGGGCTCGTGAGTCCAAAAAGATACAATTTTCTTTTGCGCCTGCCGTCCCGAAATCATTTGAAGTCGAGCCTATGGCGATGACTAAATCGTCATAACGTAAACTGCGTTCAGGCGCAATTTCATGACCTGTATCGTCTATCAATGGTTCTAATACTAATCGTTTACTCACGCGATCAATGTCTTTCATGCGCCCGAGGTGGAATTCAAAATAATTTTTTGAGGCATGAGCAAAGTAGTTTAATTCATCTTCAAATGAGTTAATGGTTCCGGCAGCAACTTCGTGGAGTAGGGGCTTCCAAATGTGGGTTAGTGTTGCATCAACGAGAATAATTTGTGCTTTACCCTGTTTACCTAAGCTTTTGCCAAGCCGGGTAGCCAGCTCTAAACCACCAGCACCACCACCGACAATCACAATTCGATGGAGTGCTTTGGTGGATACTGTTCGAGTCAATTGAGTCATGTAGAAGACACCTAGTTTTAAGAAAGCTTTAAAATCAGTGGGGGCTAAAAATTGTTGGTTGCCCAAAATAGAAAATGTATAGGGATCAGTATGCCTATCGCTAAAATAATATGACAGTTTTAGGCTTAAATAAATTTGCCAATTGTTCTACAATTAGCGCATGATTCGCGCCATTGTTACATTCCTGGCTTAAGATTAAAAATAGATCATAATCATTGTCGTATAGTAAAGACGCTGGCGACGAATGGAGTAAGACCTCAATGATGGCAGATGCTGCGATGAATAGACTGACGAATTCCGAAGGAAGTGTTCAGATAAAAAGTGATATCGCTGAAAAAGTGGTACAGCCCGCTATTACTTATGCTTTGTCTTTTGATCATGTTGGCCAGCATCTGATTGATGTCATTTTGACGTTTACCGCTTCCACGCAGCAAGAACTATGGTTACCCGCATGGGTCCCCGGAAGTTATTTAATCCGTGAATTCTCTCGTCATGTGAGTACGCCCGTTGCGAAGCTGCTTTCCGATGATGCTGCAATGACGAAGTCGATTTTGATTGAAAAAACCAATAAAAACCATTGGCGACTTGATACGGTCGAGGGTGAAAAGGTTGAAATCCGCTATCAAGTGTATGCTTTTGATTTATCTGTACGCGGTGCATATCTTGATCACACTCGGGCTTATGCAAACCCCGCTTGTATATGTCTGGCCGTTGCAGGTCAAGAACAGCTACCTATACTGCTGACACTAGATCCGGGCGCGGTATTTGCAAACTTACCGATAGCCTGCACTTTAGATCGATTTAGCCGTGAGCAAAAAACTAACTCGAAGACAGTCGAGTTCAAAGCGCTCAATTACACGCATCTGATTGACCACCCTTTTGAAATTGCAGAGCAAGCAATTGCTCAGTTTGAAGCGGGTGGGATCCCACATCGCGTTGCTATTTCAGGCCGACATCGGACTAATTTAAAACGTTTGACAGACGATTTAATTAAAATATGCTGTTATGAAATTGAGCTTTTTGGGAGTGCGCCGTTTAGCCAATATTTGTTTATGGTGATGGCGACGGGTTCAAGTTATGGCGGACTTGAGCATCAAGATTGTACGAGCTTAATTACACCGCGTGATGACTTACCTCAACCAAATGAACCTGAGCAGCCCTCTGCATCCTACCGTCGCTTCTTAGGATTATGCAGCCATGAATACTTCCATTCTTGGTTGGTTAAATTCATCCGTCCTCAAGAGTTCGCAATTTTGGATCTGGGACGAGAAGTCTATACCCGTATGCTCTGGGTGTTTGAAGGTTTTACCTCGTATTACGATGATCTGATTTTATATCGTAGTGGTGTCATTAATCAGAAATCATATTTAGAGTTACTCGCAGAACAAGTCACACGCTATTTACAAAATGCTGGAAGAGCGCATCAAAGTGTGAGTGATTCCAGCTTTGATGCATGGATTAAGTACTATCGACCTGATGAAAACTCTCAGAATGCAGGTACAAGCTATTACAATAAGGGCGCTTTAATCGCGTTATGCTTGGATCTGAAATTACGTGAAAAAGGCAGCTCACTTGATGCCATCATGGTCAAACTTTTTGAGCTCGCGCAGCAAGGCCGATATCTAACGGCCGATACACTTCCCGATTTATGTGAGTCCTTAATCGGTGATCGCCTAACTCTTTTCTGGTCTGATTATGTCGATGGCACCGTTGAACTTCCGGTTGAGCGTCTTCTCCATGACGTTGGTGTGAAGACAAACATTGAAAATAAAACATGGCCTTTAGGACTGAAGACAGCGGATTCAGCGCATGGTCTTCTGATCCAGCAAGTTTTACGTAATTCTGTAGGTGCTAAGGCGGGATTATCTGCGCAAGATATGTTGATTGCGATAGATGGAATCCGTGCCACATCAACTTTATTGAATCATTGGGTTGATGCCTCTGGCTTTAATGCTGAAGCAAGTGCTACAACAGGTGAATTACTTACTTGTCATGTGTTTAGACGCGATGAATTAATTACAGTTCAAGTCAGTCCCGTTGCATCTGTTATCCCCAGTGTGAATTTTTCAGTTGAGGATTCTGAACGCTTAAAATGTTGGTTATAGTGCATTAATCGTGTTAATTAACAAGATATTTAGGATCTATTCAAGGCACATTGCTATGGGAGTTGTTTTGCAATCATTCAAACTTTCTGTATCCCTGAGCGATCCCATGCGCGAGGGTCTCTAGTGGCGCAAGCAAAAAAAACGACTTCATCGGTGGCTGCTCGCTCTAATCGGGATGTGGCTCTGTATGTGGGTCGTGGGCGTATTCCATTCAATGGGCAAAAAACCTTACTTGATCTGTTTTCAAAAACAATTGAGGACGGATTTGATTCGCCTGCCATAATCTTCGAAAATGATACATTGACCTACCGTGAATTATCTTTAAGCGCTAAAACTTTAGCGGCTTGGATGATTTACGAGGCACATATCAAACCTGGCGACCGAATTGCTATTTACTTGCCCAATAGCTTGTCTTATGGCGTGGCACTTTATGCCGCATGGTTAGCGCGTGCTGTCGTGGTCAATCTCGGTGTCGCAGTCGTGCATCATGACGTTTTATTCCAACTGCAAGATTCAAGCGCAAAATTACTGGTGACCACGCCCAACTTATTGGCCGATATTCAAACAACGCTGCTGCAAACTGGCGTCCGGCATATCATTACAACCCGTCGTAATGACTATTCGAGTGTGCAATCCATTTTGCGTGAGCTCGTGTCTCCAAAGCGATGGTTACAATTCATCCAAAGCAAAGAAACGTTATTGACACATACCCGATTACGCGAAATCTTGTCAAAACGCAGCCATCGCGTTGAGTGGCCTGTGGTTGAAGCAGATGATTTAGCGGTATTACAATATACCAGTGGGACGACAGGACGCGCAAAAGGCGCTTTATTGACGCATGGCAGTTTGCTGGCCAGTCTACGTCAAGGGCAACATGTTTTAGGTAAAAGTTTAGAACCCGGCAGTGCGATTTTTTGCCCGCTCACATTGCAGCATATACTTGGGCTGAGCACTTTCTTATTGGCTGTGAGTACGCGCAGTACGTTGGTTTTATCGACGATTAGCGCATTGATGGAAAATCCTAAAATTTTGCTTGAGAAACCCTACGATGTGATGCTTGGGATGCCATTACTTTATGATCAACTTTTAAAAATTTCGACTAATTTTAAAGTGAATCCTCAGCTTAAATTATTCATCTGTGGTGGAGGGTCTGCCAGTTTAAGTTTACAAAAGCAATGGCATGAACACACAGGCAGCTTTATTATTGAAGGCTATGGTTTAAGCGAGGCGTCGCCCCTGATCTCTGCGACACCTCCTCATCGCGTCCGTATCGGTACGTCAGGGGTGATTACACCAGAAACCGAAGTTCGGATTGTTTCCAATCAAGGTGAGCCGTTAGGTTTTAATCAAGCTGGCGAGTTGTGGGTCCGTGGCCCACAACTCATGCGTGGCTATTGGCAGCTTCCCCAGGCGACTAGTGAAGTGTTGACACATGATGGTTGGTTACGCACTGGTGATATTGCATCGTTAGATGAGGATGGCTATCTACGGGTTCTTGAGCGTAAGAAAGACGTATTTTGGGTTCATAATGAGCTGGTTTTCCCTCAGGAAATTGAAAGTGCAGTCGCTGAGCATGAAGATGTCGTGGACTGTGTTGCTGTGCAAGAGATATTGAAAAATGAGCAGGAGGATGATGCGACGCAGCGGATTATTAAGCTATTTGTTGTTGCTCGGAATGGTTTGACACCTGAGCGTTTGTCTGCTTATTTGCAAAGTCATCTTAAGAGTAATGAGATTCCCGATAAAATTGTTTTTGTGGATAAGGTGCCACGTAGTCCCATGGGAAAAGTGTTGCGCCGACTTTTCCAAGAGTTGCCTGCCTCAGTTGTATCCAAAGTAGGTAACGTACTAAAAATGGATGAGATTATAGCGAAAACAAAGGATTTCAAATCTGATCAGGACAAAGATCAGTAATTTGCAAAGTTAGCTATGATCTACAGTCAGGTGTCATGGCCGATATCGTTCATTCATGTGATTACATACTAGGTCAATCTTATGCGGCGTGCATTATTCTGGTTTCGTCGTGATTTGCGCTTAGATGATAACTGCGCGCTTTATCGTTGTTTAAATGAAAATGATCAAGTCATTCCAATCTTTATTTTTGATCAAGCAATTTTGAATGACCTGCCCAAACACGATAAACGAGTCGAGTTTATTTGGTATTGTGTTCAAAATATAAAAAAACTGCTCAATCCGCAGGGTTCGGATCTGGTTGTTCACTATGGCGCGGCTCATGATGTCATAGAGCTTGCAAGACAGTTCAATGTCGATGCGGTGTATTGTAATGAGGATTATGAACCTTCTGCGATAAAGCGGGATTTGAACGCTAAGGCTGAATTAGAAGCATTCGGCGTTGCATTTCTGTCCTTTAAGGATAGCGTGATCTTTGCAAAAAAAGAAATACTCACCCAGCAAGATCAACCCTACCATGTCTATACGCATTATAAAAACTCATGGCGTAAGCGTCTTGAGTCTGCTGATTACTTATCATACCCAAGCTTAAAGTTACTTCATAAGTTTCAAGAATGTGATCCTACACCTATGCTGACTTTGGCTCAAATCGGTTTTGAGGCTACAGGTATTGGGCAGGCGAAAATTGCCCAGACGACACAGCACGCTGAAGGGCTCTTTGAACAATTTAAAATTCAGAAAATTCTTGATTACAAGATTAACCGCGAGCAGCCAAGCGTCAATGGGACATCATTTTTATCGGTACATTTACGCTTTGGTACGATTTCAATTCGTAAGATTATCCGAGAGGTGGTGAAACTTTCTAAGACACTGACAGGCGAGCAAAAAGAAAGCTGCGAGACATGGTTGAATGAGCTAATTTGGCGGGATTTTTATTTTCAGATTTTATTCAATTATCCGCATGTCGTGAATTTGCCTTTTAAAAAGCAATATGTCGATTTTCCTTGGCATGATAATGCTAAAGGGTTCAAGCAGTGGTGCGATGGTCAGACGGGATATCCTCTCGTGGATGCTGCCATGGCACAGCTCAATACGTTTGGATTTATGCATAATCGATTACGCATGGTGACGGCATCATTCTTGATTAAATTGTTGCTGATTGATTATCGATTAGGTGAAGCCTACTTTGCGCTGAAGCTATTGGATTTTGATCTGGCGGCAAACAGTGGGGGGTGGCAGTGGTCTGCGTCGACGGGATGTGATGCGCAGCCTTTCTTTAGAATCTTCAACCCGATGACACAAAGTAAGAAATTTGATCCTGAAGGATTATTTATCAAGAAGTATTTACCTATATTCGCAGAGATTCCTGCGAAGTATTTGCATGCGCCATGGGAGTATCGAACTGAGCTACTTACCTACGGTATAACGCTGGGGAAAAACTACCCCTTACCGATTGTGGATTATGTGCAGGCGCGTCAGCACGCATTGGCTTTATTTGCACGCTTTACCGAGCAATCCAAAAGTTCAGTACCGTAAGAGGAGGAGGAGGTGTTCACAGCCGTTCAAACTGCAACATAATCGACAGCACGCCATTCGCCAGGTGCGATATCATCAAGCCGATAGGGTCCAATTTGTGCACGAATCAAACGTAAAGTCGGATGCCCAACTGCGGCAGTCATCCGCCTGACTTGGCGATTGCGACCTTCACAAATTTGGATTTCTAGCCATGACGTTGGAATTTGTGCGCGGAACCGAACCGGTGGCGTCCGTGGCCAGATTTCAGGCATTTCCATACGTTGAATTTTAGCGGGAAGGGTGATCCCATCGTTGAGCATTACGCCACGTTTAAGTGTGGCGATGGTCTCTTCTGTTGGTTCTCCATCCACTTGAACCCAATACGTCTTAAATTGTTTTTGTTTGGGTTGGGTCAGTCTTGCATTGACGACGCCGTCATTGGTTAGGAGCAGTAAACCTTCGGAGTCTCTATCTAAGCGACCCGCAACACGTAGGCTCGGGTCGTTAATAAAATCAGCGAGCGTTTGACGTTCGCCCTCGGCACGAAACTGTGTGAGTACATTATAAGGTTTATTGAAAAGTATAATTTTTGGCATTGGATTGTTTTCGTATATTTGGTTTTAGCAGGATTACATCGTGAAGATTTTGTATCTTCTGGATTTGGATCACCGCAATTGGAGGGCAGTTTAACGTTATTTGGTGCAAAACACTTGTATTCGCCCTTTTTTTAACCAATTTTAAGAATGGTTATCATCTTTGAAAATATCTCTATTTGTTATCTAAATCCCGATTAGGCCCGACATTGTTTAACATAGCACGTGGCTGGAAAGAGGGTTAATTCCCCATGGGTTTTGATCCGCTGACCGCAAAGAGTTCTGCATCAATGTGACTTTTAAAATGAAGTCACAACTTCAAAATAGCTTTGTAGTCGTTGTTTTTACCGTGGTCGTAGACATGGAAATATCTGCGCTATGGTTCTAAATCTAAGTTTGTATCTGAAAAAGGGAGCACCTGTATAATGGGTTATCAGAAGATCGTGGTTCCAACTGATGGTGACAAAATCACCGTAAA
>CAYJTU010000168.1:0-8475 GCA_964373105.1 uncultured Moraxellaceae bacterium
GTGCTTGCTACGGCAGGTGCATACTCAATGGTTCGTCAACAGTTTGGTATCCAGATTGGTCAGATGGAAGGGGTTGAAGAGAAAGTAGGCAAGATCGCAGCGCTGAGCTACTTACTTGAAGCCTCACGCGTGTTTAGTTGCTCTGCACTAAATGCGGGTATACACCCTCCCGTTGTTTCGGCAGTACTGAAGTCGTATACCACGGAGATCTCTCAAGCCTTAAGCAAAGACGGTATGGATGTCTGTGCCGGTGCCGCAGTCATGCAAGGTCCTAACAATATCCTCGCCAAAGCGTATTGCTCGGCACCTGTTGGAGTTACGGTTGAGGGTGCCAATATCCTGACCCGTACGTTGATCATCTTTGGTCAGGGTGCCACACGCTGCCATCCTTATGCACTTAAGGTTGTGGATGCGGTTGAAAAAGATGATGTGAAGCTGTTTAGAAATAGTCTCGTGGCATGGATGATCCAGTTTGTCGTGGGTGTATTCCGCGTGCTGTTCCATGGTCTAACGCGCGGTGTGTTTGCCAGTGTGCCGGATGTGGAACCAAAAACAAAAACTTACTATCGCCGTTTGATTTGGGCTGGTGCACGCTTTGGGTTTCTGACCAATATGGCGATGTTTGCCATTGGCGGCAAGCTTAAATCCCGTGGTAAGTTAACCGGACGCTACGCAGATGCCTTGGCGTGGATGCTTCTGGGTACAGCGACATTACGCCGCTTTGAAGCTGAAGGTCGTAAGCCTGAAGATCTACCCTTAGTGGATTATGCCTTGACGCATGCCCTCGCTGAGACACAAAAAGCCTTTGAAGGAATTTATGCGAACTTTGACGGGGCTATCGGCACTCTGCTACGCGTCATTATGACGCTACCCTTGCGCATCAATCCGATTGCGACACCGCCAAGCGATGAGATGAGCCACGAGGCCGCAAAAACGATCCAAAGCTATAATGCACAGTATCTACGTTTAATCGATGGAATTCATATTCCTGATAGTGATAGTGCGGGTTTGGGGCGTTTATTGACAGCCTTCCGTCAGTTGAGTGAAGTGGAGCCGATTTTGGCTCGCATTCATGATGCCCAGAAACTGCATAAACTGCGCCGAGGGTCAGCAGAAGAGTTGGCTGTAGAGGCGCAGAAGCTCGGAATCATTAGCCAAAATGAAGCCGATGTTGTTGCCGTGGCGTTAGCAGCACGACTAGAGGCCATCGAAGTGGACGTCTTTAAACCTGAGCAATATTATCGCGAGGATCTCGGACTAGAGGGCATTTACTCTGGCGCGCCTAAGGCTGAGGCGATTAGTCCTGTAACCGAGCATAGAGAAAAAGAGCTGGTTCAATAATCGTTTAAAGAGAAAAAAGACTGCCTTGGCAGTCTTTTTTTTATTGGATTAACTTTTAATCGTCTTTATTGCCAATAAAACGATAGATGCCAGCGCCTAAAACTGCGCCAATGATCGGCGCAACCCAGAACAGCCACAATTGTTTAATCGCTAGTGCGTTGCCTGCAACAACAGCAACAGCTGTACTACGCGCAGGATTGACTGATGTATTGGTGACAGGGATGCTGATTAAGTGGATGAGTGTCAGTGCTAGACCAATTGCAATTGGTGCAAAGCCAGCAGGGGCACGCTTGCTTGTGGCACCCAGGATGATGATCAGGAAGAAAGCGGTGAGCACGATCTCAGCAACCAATGCCGCAGTCAGTGAATAGCCTCCTGGTGAGCCTGTATCATAGCCATTCAAAGCGAAGCCCTGAGTCGAATCAAATCCGACTTTACCACTTGCAATGAGCCACAGCACAGCTGCTGCGGCAATACCGCCGAGTACTTGAGAGATAATATAAGGCAAAAGTTGACCCGCTGGGAAGCGGCCACCTGCCCAAAGCCCAATTGAAACTGCAGGATTGAAGTGACCGCCGGAGATATGACCCACTGCATAGGCCATCGTTAGGACGGTTAGACCAAATGCAAGTGCAACCCCTGCAAATCCGATCCCAAGCTCAGGGAAGCCTGCAGCAAGAACTGCACTGCCACATCCTCCAAAAACGAGCCAAAATGTTCCGAAGAACTCTGCACCATATTGTTTCATATTAAATTTCCTTTAAATAATCCGTAGAGAGATTCGATGATCTTTTATTCTAGGCATGTTAGTGATATTGAGATCACGTAGGCATGCTTGCTAACTTGTCGCTTGATTCTAAGGAGAAAATGAAATGAGGTATATTGTTTTTGTATACTGGTTCACATAAATGCAACGATGGATTTGCTTAGCAGAACCGATCACCGCGCAAATTTGTATGGGTTAGGCTCAGATTCAAAAAGCCACATCCATTGACATTTGCAGACTTTAACAACACCTCACGAGGACCTTTTACACGAGATAACATACCACCTGCAAATCTACCGCATGCATGTTTCATCAGAGTAAATATAAAATATGGCAGAACAGTGAATGGTGTCTCATTAAAAAGCCATACCGGGCTTGTAGATTCTGAATCAGCAAATCGCAAATGAAAGATATGGATCAAGAAGCATGTTTTTTAATCATTTAAGTTGAAAAATTTGCCTTGTTATCGCTAGTAAATTTAAAAAATTAAGTGCATATTAGCCTGACAGCTTAAGTGAATGAGCAAGGTTTGAGGTGTTTCAGTATTTTTCTTTAATGCAAGCTTAGCTTTATGCATAAAGTTGCTTTTCTTAAAGGAATTTGGAAGTTGGTGCACAGAAGTTCTTGTTGTATGGTTGCGGTCTTGACCAGCAGTATGAGCAGCGCAGATACCAATATAAGAGAGTCAAGGGAGTATGATCATGTGGTTAATCATTGTTTTATTTGGGGTGGTTGCCGTTTTAGGGGTAATGATTTTCTTAGGGGTAAAGCCCGCAGGGTCTGCGCATCAAGCGCTTGGGCGTCAGCATAGCGAATCTGAGCTATCCAATGATCCTATGGCCAAAGGACATTAAAGTATAATGTTTGAGAAGATTGATGAGGTTTCATTTCCCATCGATGCACTCAATTTGTGATTACTCCGTGCGATTGTTTACTCTGGCATATCCAAAGTGGTCTACAAGCTTTGCTTAAGGATCTTGCTCATGCAAGTTTCTTCTTTCAAACCCAGAAGATAATCACAATCTATCCATACATTTTAAGTTTACGTTTCCTTCAGATTGGATCACAATAAACCCATTATATTGAATTAAACTTTGCGTATAGAAGGCGCTTGGTTTTAGCATCTTGTTTTAGTTTTTTTTTGCCATATTTTAATTTGATTTAAATGAAAAAATGAGTCAGATAAAGACATAGATATCTTAAGTTTAGGAATAACGTTATGAGTAGCCCAATCGTAAGTCAGCCTAGCCAACTCATTATTTTTGATACCACTTTGCGTGATGGTGAGCAAAGTCCAGGCGCATCGATGACCAAAGAAGAAAAAATTCGTATTGCGCGTCAATTGGAAAAGCTTGGAGTCGATGTGATTGAGGCGGGTTTTGCCGCTGCAAGTGAAGGCGATTTTGATTCGATCTCGACGATTTCAAGCATTATCCAAAATTCCACCATTTGCTCCCTTGCGCGTGCGAATGATAAAGACGTGCGCCGTGCGGGTGAGGCCATTCGTCATGCCAAACGCGGCCGAGTCCATACCTTCATCGCAACCAGTCCGATTCATATGCAATACAAACTACGGATGAATGAAGATCAAGTTGTAGAGGCGGCCGTAAGAGCAGTTAAAACAGCACTTGAGTATACTGATGATATCGAGTTCTCCGCTGAAGATGCGGTGCGTTCTGAGATTGACTTTCTGGTTCGGATTTTTGATGAGGTAATTCGTGCAGGTGCCAAAACGATAAATGTGCCGGATACGGTTGGATATTCTAATCCCGCTTTGTATGCACAGCGATTTGAACAGTTGATCGCTCGGGTACCGAATGCAAACAGCGTTATCTGGTCTACGCACTGCCATAATGATTTAGGCATGGCGGTTGCAAACTCACTGGCTGCGGTACAAGCCGGTGCGCGTCAGGTTGAATGCACCATCAATGGTCTTGGAGAGCGTGCAGGCAATGCCGCTCTTGAAGAAATTGTTATGGCGACGCGTGTGCGCAAAGATTTATATAATGTGACCACCAACATTCGCACCGAAGAAATCGTGCCTTCTTCACGGTTGGTTTCTGCAATCACGGGTTATGTGGTTCAGCCAAACAAAGCGATTGTGGGCGCTAATGCCTTTGCACACGAGTCAGGTATTCACCAAGACGGTATCCTGAAGCATCGTGAAACGTACGAAATTATGCGTGCTGAGGATGTCGGTTGGAATGCGAATAAATTAACACTGGGTAAGCTGTCGGGTCGAGCTGCATTCCGTTCACGCTTGGAAGCGTTGGGTATCACTCCAGAGTCAGATGATGCACTCAATGCACTGTTTGTACGCTTTAAAGAACTGGCAGATCGTAAAAGTGAAATCTTTGATGAAGATTTGCATGCGTTGGTCAGCGGTCATCAGGGTCCTGATGTGGTGAATCGCTATGTGCTGGAAGAGCTTGAGGTGACGAGTAAAACGGGTCAAGTTCCGCGGGCTCATTTGGTCCTCAATGTTGATGGCAAGGTCTATCCGGTCAGTGCCAGTGGCTCTGGTCCAGTCGATGCGACATTCAAAGCGATTGAAGTCGTAGCTAAATCCGGTGCTTTGCTTGAGCTGTATTCTGTGAATGCCATTACCAGCGGTACTGATAGCCAGGGCGAAGTCGCTGTACGCTTGAACCAGCACGGTCGTATCGTCACAGGTCAGGGTGCCGACACCGATATCGTGATCGCCAGTGCCAAGGCTTATCTTGATGCGTTAAATTGGCTCGCGACACAAGGTAAAGCAAATCCTCAAACTGATGAGGTGATGTAAGTTGTCATCAATCCCGCTACTACGCCAAGCACGCACGCGATCCGTTCTTGCTGCTTTAGGGATACCTGTATGGGCCGCTCGTGATGAGGCGATTCAAAGCGTGGCTGTAGCATCCCTGTGGGGAAAGCGGGGGCAGGATGCGATCGAAGTGACCAGTGAGTTGGTGCGCAATCAACATGCAGACGCTGAATCTCAAGTTGAGATTGGGCTAAGTGCCCAATCCGTGGTGCCACAGCACCAAATCTCCTCTGTTGTTCATACAAGACAGCTGCTAGAAGAAGCTCAATCTTTATCGACGCATATTCCACGCGCAGGAATATTACCCCAAGAGCACAATTCATCACTGCCTAAAGATCAACCTATCCAAGATAAACCTACGCGTCAGCCCTTTGCTCAGACGATCGCCTCGAGCGAAATGGTCCATGTTGAGCAGGTACTGCGATTTAGTCTAGAAGCACGAATCATTGGTGAGTGGGTAGTTCTTGTCTCCGTACAAGCACTCAATCATCCAGATCGACGTACGCTATGGCAAAACATCAATCAAGCGTTTCAAAGTGCAGAGACTTCCAATGCGACGGAAGCCTACCGTTTGGATTGGCCATTGGCTGAAGGCGCACGTTGGCAGCACAATGTCGGCGCTCAAGCGGCTTTGATGGGTTTTTTGACACGTTTTGGTACAGAGCGCAGGGTAGGAGTGATGGGGGAGTTGCCTGATAGCATCACTCCTGAACATCTGGAGCGCCTACCGTCGTTGGATGAGCTATTACACGAACCGTTAAAGAAGCGGAGTTTATGGCGATTATTATCAGGTCAGATTCGCTAATTCACATTAAAACTTGCAGAGATAATAGATAAATCCTTAAAGCAAAGCAGCACTTGCTACTTTGCTTTAAGGTTTGTTTTGCTTACTCTTTTTCGCCGTTATTTTACATCACGTGCAGCAACAGCAGTATCAACGAAATCACTGAATACACCATCTACACCTAAAGCATAGAAATTTTTATATTCAGCTTTAGGGTCACCCTTGTAGTCACTTGCCAAGCGGCGCGGTTCGTTGCGGAAGGTATAAGGTACAACTTGCAAGCCAACAGCATGGGCATTTTTGATAAGATCGGTCGGTGTAGTCAAAGAGCGATCACGCTCATCAACCAATCCGTCACCAGTGATATCATCTGCTGTGCCATCGCCATTCTTATCGGTGCCTTTAGAACCGACAATATAAGCTTTCCATGGGCCAATGATATCGGCATATTTTGCTGCTGCAGCCAAACCTTCCGCTGTATTCAATGGTTTTTCAGTCGTGATTCCTTGAGCGACAAGATCATAAGGCACGACATATTTTACAGTGCCATCTAAGTTAGAGCTGCCATCAATCAGCTGTACCAAACGCACGTCTGTTTTGCCATTCAAATACTTCAAATTACTGACTTCGAAGGATTGAATAATGACTGGTGAATCTTTTTTGGTGTAGCCATGTTTGGCCAAAGTATCGAGTAGCTTATCTTCAATTGAGCGTTTATTACTGTCAGTGAAATACGTCGATTTTTTTAATTCAGCAGCATGAAAGGTTGAATGTTTGATTTCAGGGATGATACCGACAGTTTTACCGCGTGCTTTATTTTCAGCTTGAACAAGTGCGATGATTTCATCGAGAGTAGGGATCTGAAATTTGCCATCAAACTCTGTGGTGCGCTCTTGAGGTAAAGGCTGAATCGCACGTAGCGTTTTCAATTCAGCCAAAGTGAAATCTGAAACAAACCAATCATCTTTAACAGTATTGCCATCAACGATCTTTGTCGTTTTACGATCAGCAAATTCTGGATGATCTTTAACGTTGGTCGTGTCTTTGATATTCGGTTCATGACGTGACACAAGGATACCGTCTTTGGTGACGACTAAATCGGGTTCAACAAAATCTGCACCCAGTTCAATGGCTTTTTTATAACCTTCTAAAGTGTGGTCTGGATAGTAACCACTTGCACCCCGATGACCATAGACGATTGGTTTGACTGGTGTCGGCGTTGGCGTGACAATGACAGCATCATCATCGTCGTCATTACAGCCTGTCAAAGCAGTCGTGAGCAAAATAGAGCAGAGCAAAATTGTTAAAGGGTGGTTTTTGTTTATCATTGCGATTATCTTCCTAGGCCTAATGTCATTGCATCGTATCTTTGCTCTATGACAAAGCAATGAATAGCAATAGCGTATTCTTTTTTCGGCGTATAGAAACATGTCAAAGGGTCATAGCTCACTTCTGCACAGGAATACTGATAAATGGCATCGCACCGCCACCCGTATATTGCGGTAACGTGCCATTCCATTTCTCGATGGCTTTCATCTTGACGTATTCTTCACCGCCTTGTTCTTTGATCGCTTGTGCCTGAATCCGAATGGTTTCGGCTTCGGCCTGTGCCATCGTTATTTTCTGTTCAGCCTCAACCTTAATACGATCAAGATCATTCTTGGCTTTCAGTGCGTTTTGTTCAGCTGTTTGCTTGGCTTCAATCGCTTCATCAAAGGCCCTTGAAAATTTAAAGTTTGTAATCTGAATATCTTCGACATTGATATTATAGACGGCGAGTGCTGTGCGTAAACCCGTGGCAATCTCACCTTTCACTGCATCTCGTCTGGTCAGTAGTTCTTCGGCTGAGAAGCGGGCGATGACTGCTTTCACGATTTCTTGGATACGTGGTTCGATGACCTTATCTTCGACATCTAAACCAATACGGGTATAGGTGTCCTTTAATGCGCTGGCGTTTAAATGGTAGTTGAGTGCAACTTCAGTGGTCACGGTTTGTAGATCTTTCGTCCCCGCACTGGCTGGAGAGTGCGCTTTTTGGGTTCGTACATCCACCAGAATGATCCGTTCGACAAATGGCAGTTTGAAGTGCAGACCATCACCGACGACTTCCTGCACTTGTCCAAAACGTAATACCAATGCGCGCTGGCCAGAGATCACGGTATAGAAGCACCCCCAAAGAATTATCAGGATGATGACGGCAATCACAGCGAAGAAAATGATTTTGGGTTTGTTGGACAAGGGAATGGAGGGGTAGTTACGCATTGATTAGGCTATCCTTAAGCTGTTTACATTGGTTATTCAATGATTTGAGCTTAGCAGAATTTGGATAAGTGCTTTGATTAATTGCGTGATTTGCTCGCCTACAATGTCAGAAATTGTAAAAAACCAGTCATAAAAAAACCGATCCCTTTAGTCTAAAGAATCGGTTTAAATAAGTTTAATTAAGCCCAGACAAGCAAGTCTTGCAGGCTATTTCAGCCTTAGCGTTCTAGCAGTGCTAGTTTATTTGGCTTGCCATCCCATTCTTCAGCGTCAGCAGGGCGATCGCCGATTTGGGTGATGTTTGGCCAAATCGCAGACAGTTCAGTATTGAGCTCTAGGAATTTTTCTTGGCCTTTAGGCAATTCATCTTCAGAGAAAATGGCATTGGCAGGGCATTCTGGTTCACAGAGCGCACAGTCGATACATTCATCAGGATTGATGACCAAAAAGTTAGGACCTTCATAGAAGCAATCCACTGGGCAAACTTCAACACAGTCTTGGTATTTACATTTAATACAG
>CAYJTU010000169.1:0-8364 GCA_964373105.1 uncultured Moraxellaceae bacterium
CGTTGTTTAATTAGATATGCAACTGGTTGCATATAAAGATAGTGGATTCACTGCTAATATGCAACTGAGTGCATAATGTCGTTACAAATTAAAATTCAAACTTGTCGTTGGAGAGGTGTCGATGTCATTACCGCATGCTTTGATGGTATCCCTGCTTGAAAAGTCTTGCTCTGGTTATGATTTAGCACAGCGTTTTGCCAAGTCGATTGGTTACTTCTGGCATGCCTCGCATCAGCAAATCTATCGTGAACTGGCCAAGATGGAAGAAAGTGGCTGGGTGAAGTCGGAAGCCGAAGATGGTAGCAAAACGCGCAAGCGTATTTACCATGTGCTCGAAGAGGGCGTAACAGAGCTTAAGCGCTGGGCAGCAGAAACGCTTGATCCGCCGCAACAGCGTGAAGCATTTTTTGTACGTTTGCGTGCTGATGCGGTCATGGGACCGCTTGGGCTTGATCGTGAGTTGTTACGCCGGATTCATATCCATGAGCAAAAATTAAAAATCTACCACATGATTGAACAGCGCGATTTTTTAAGTATGACCGATCATTTGAACGGTGCATCATCACGTGCGCTGAAAATTCAGCATATGATTTTGAAGGCGGGTATTTTGTATGAGGAGTCTTGCTTAGAGTGGTCTAGAGAAACCTATAAAATACTTACGGAAGAATGAACGATTGTGTGAGATGACGCGTTAAACTTGATGCAAATTGAGCTATAGCACAAAAATCAGTGAGCCTTCTTGAATGCAGATCGTGGTCGATGAAAACTTAAGTTTGACGGATTATTTCTTTTCCGCCTTTGGAGAAGTAACCGCCTATGCGGGTCGTGGGATTCGTGCCGAAAACTTAAGTCATGCAGATGCATTATTGGTGCGCTCTGTGACCAAGGTCACGCCCCAGTTATTGCACGATGCGGCTCATCTTAATCCGACCCATCAGTCCATCGGATTTGTCGGCAGTGCAACCATCGGGACAGATCATTTGGATGTCGATGGGCTTCGGGCGATGGGCGTGGTTGTCGCGAATGCGCCGGGCTGTAATGCCCAAGCCGTGGCCGAATATGTGGTGACTGCGATTTTGACCCTGCAGCCGGAGCGTGCATTATCAGCAGAGTTTACGCTCGGGATTATTGGGCTGGGCAATGTCGGCTCTAGGCTGACGCGACTGGCACAGCGTTTGGGTTGGCGTGTGGTTGGGGTTGACCCTTTTATCCAGCGTACTGACATTGAGCAAGTCACTTTAGCCGAAATGTTGCCGCAAGTGGATGTGGTGAGCATCCATGTCCCGCTGACGCAGCATATCGCAGAGGCAACTTTTCATCTGATTGATGCGCAGGCTTTGGCATTGATGAAATCCGATACGATGCTGATCAACACTGCGCGAGGTCCCGTGGTTGATGAGGCCGCATTGATGGCCGATTTTGCACGTGCTGCTTTGCATAACCGTCCGATTCGTACTGTGGTCTTGGATGTCTTCGAGCATGAGCCACGCATTTCCGATGCGTTGCTGCGCAATCTTGCGATTGCAACACCACACATCGCAGGATATACCTTGGAGGGCAAGGCGCGGGGCACGGAGATGATCTACCAAGCGTTCTGCCAGTGGCAAGGCATTGAGTCTTCATTGACGCTGGATGGGATGCTGCCCTTCATGCCAGAGATCTTTGACCCCGCGCAGTCTTTACTTGAACAGTTACCGCGGTTATTGCCGCAGATTTACAACATGTACACCGATGATGCGGCGCTGCGTGCGTGCTTAAAGCAAGATGATGATGGACAGGCATTCATTGATCCAGTGGATTTTGATCGGTTGCGCCGTGATTATCCGCTGCGCCGAGAGTGGTCAAGCTATGGTGATCAAGGATGAGTACTGTGATTTCTCTAGATGCAATGCAAGCTCGAGCGATCCTGTATGCCAATCTGCGGGATTTTTTTAAGAGTCGGCAAGTGGGTGAGGTTGAGACCGCGGCGGATAGATATTCATCTGACGAGCAGTCGACGGCAGTGGCTGCCATGCAAACCTTGCTGGAAGCGGGAGGTGGTGCGGTCTATCAGATCAGCAAAGCGTTTCGCGATGATGTCTTAGATCGACGACATTTATCCGAATTCTCTGTCATGTACTGGTGCCAGCCAGCATGGAGCCTAGAACAAGCCCTGCTTGATCTCACTGCATTGTTTGGGGCTATTTTTTCAGGTGAGATTGAGCCAGAAAGACGTTCTTATCGGCAGGCGTTTATGTCGCGCCTCGGTTTTGACCCTATCGATTTATCGGCAACAGAATTAAGGCAACAGGCGAGACGTTTAGGATTGAGTCAGTCTTTCGGGGATGATCGTCAGGGTTGGCTTGATACCCTGTTTGCGCACTTTATTGAGCCGACATTAGGGCTTGAGATGCCGCTTTTTATGCTTGATCCACTGTCCCATGAGCATTTGGCAGGCCAGCCAATCAAATTGAGCGACATTTATATCGATGGGATTAAGGTGGGCAGTGTCAGTGCCCTGGGTTCAATCGCAATTGAGGATTTGCCGCAGATCAGTATTTCTCTGGGGATAGATCGTTTGCTCATGATTATGCTTGAAACACGTCAAATTGCAAAAACCTTGGCCGTGAGCAAAGGTTCATGCAACTGATGCGTTTAACTAATCAGAACGTACAGTTTAAATCAATAGAATCAAGCTGATCGGGAACTGCTTGCGTAGAGCGGCCAACGGTCGCGCTCAGCACCTGTCCGTTTTTGGTTCGGACTTGAGTGAAGCGTGGTGTGGTCAACTCTGCAGATGTGACGTTTAACAAGTAGTTGTCGGTAGAGGTGCGCTTTAAACTATCAGAGGATTTTCGATTGATGGCACCGATGAAAGACAGGTTACCTTGACTGAGTTTTAAAATGCCATCATAACCAATATTAAGTTGGCAGCCGCTGCTGTTTTTATAGACACCATTCAATTGCATGATATCGTTTGCGCGACCAGAGCCATCGCTCGCATCCAGAAGATTTTTTAAATCAGTCCCTGTTGGAAGTCCAAATGCCAAGGTGAAGTTACCTGCACCAATGCGTGTCGAGACTGGGTTGCTCGCCTTGTAACTGAAACTTCCGTAATTAAAATCTTGAATATAGCTGAGGGTATCGGCATCAAAGTGTACCGTGGTTGTTGGTAGAGCATCGACGGCATTAAAGAGTTGGATAGCCGCTTGTTTAACGGCAGTGCCATGAGCATCACGCAGAGCCTGATTGTCGGCCAAGAGTGTCGCTATACTATTTCGATTGGCATCATTATTCACGGTCGCAGTCACACCGCTATAGAGGATTGGACTTGAGATTTGCACCGTGCCGAGTTTATCGCCACCGTTAATCGTCATCCCATCCAGATCGCCATCACGCAGGTCCAAAGCAGCCCGTAACGCAAAGTTTAGGTAGGGGGTGGTTTCACCAGGATTGTTTTTTGTGTAGAGCGCGAGTTGACCAAGCGCGAGGAGCTCGTTGCTGACTAAACTATTCGGCACTTTTGATGGATTGGCTGAGTTGTTTTGGGTCGAGTAAATACGGAGTCCCGAAATATCGCTGGGGCTATTAATGAATCCTACAAACGGTGAGCCATTCGATACGCCTAGCGACAAGGCCAGATCATTTGAGGCCAAGGAGAAATCTTCTGTGACAAGATTGGCTGCACTCAATTGCGGGATATTGAATGGTGCTTCTGTGATGAGTACGCCAGACCGAGTGAGTGCCCGTTGATAAACAATCTCACTGAACGGATCAATTTTTACCGTGACATCGGATTGATTTAACGGCGTGATGGCATGAAGTGGCTGGTTGAATACAGCGATATCGCCTTGCCCATTTTTGAGCATAGGGTCAAAGTAGCTTGATGTGCTATTAATGGGGCTCAGCGTAACAACGACAAGATTCCCATTTTGGGTATAGGCGGCTGGAACCGCGATCACCAAATCATTACCACTTGCAATCGTCGCCTCACCCAATGAAACGCCTGTTGCTGCATCGGCAACACTGGCTTTTAAATTGATGAGTTTTACCGGTGAGCGCACAGTGATGTTATACGTGGTTCGGATATTCGGATCGACTGGCGGCGGTGCTGGCGTTGTGTCGGTACGCGTTGTTGCATCACCGCCGCCACAACCTGTTAAAGTGAGTCCAGTCCCAAACACGACACTCAGTGCCAAAGCGATACGCAAAAAAGCGTGATGTCGTGTTGCTGGCGCAGCATTCGTGCTGATCGGATTCTGCTTTTTGAGCAGTAAATGTGGGGAATGGGCTGTAGAACATGGATGCTGCAAGAGTGTTTGTTGTACAATAGCGTCCGCCATAGAGTCGGCAACATTTTTACGAGAATTACGCTGTCTGGGTGTTGAAAGCATCCAAGCTCTCCCTCATTATTCTGCGAACTGTGTCCTTTTGAGAAACGAATTTCTTTAAAAAAGGTGAGTATCGCGATGTTCTGGTTATAGACTGATTGTCTTTTTACTTAAGTTTTTCATCGTCAATTCTTTTATGACAAATGAGACTTATAGGTCAAAATTAACATGAGCTACATTAAAGAACAATCTTCACGCTACGTCCACCTCATTTGACAGTTTTGTCGGTGGTTTTATCCTGTCATACTCGCATTATTGTAACGATATCCATTTATAGTCAGTTTTTAGTCATTCTAAAGGTAGTGAAATGAGCAGCTCTTCAGATCAACATCACAATTTACACGGCCAGAATCATTCACAAAAAATAAATGTGGGGATTGTCGGTGGGACTGGATATACCGGCGTGGAGTTGGTACGTTTATTGGCTCGTCATCCTGCCGTAAACATTTCGGTACTGACATCGCGTACTGAAGCAGGAACGCGTGTAGATGCGATGTTTCCCAGCTTGCGGGGTTTGACGGACCTTGAGTTTAGCAATAATGACGCCAATGAACTGGCAGACTGTCAAGTCGTTTTCTTTGCAACACCGCATGGCGTGGCGATGAAGCAAGCGCGTGAGCTGGTCGAAAAAGGAATCAAGGTCATTGATCTTGCAGCTGATTTTCGACTGCAAGATACCACTGAATTTGAAAAATGGTATGGGATGCCGCACAGTTGCCCAGATTTGCTAGCTGAGTCAGTCTATGGTTTACCAGAGATTAATCGCGCAAAAATCCAATCGGCTCGCATCATTGGCAACCCTGGTTGCTATCCAACGACCGTGCAATTGGGTCTGTTGCCCTTGCTGGAGCAGCAAGAGCCATTAATCGATCCTGCTAGTTTGATCATTGATGCCAAGTCAGGCGTGTCTGGTGCGGGTCGTAAAGCAGAGGTGAGTCTCTTGTTCTCCGAAGCCTCTGATAGTTTTAAAGCCTATGCCGTGAAAGGTCATCGTCATCATCCTGAAATTGCTCAAGGTTTGAAAGCGATGCAGGCGGATACGACGCATCACGCCGTTTTTGATAAACTGACATTTGTACCGCATTTGGTGCCAATGATTCGTGGTATGTTTAGCACTATCTATATCCGCCTCACACAGGCCGGTTTAGCCGCTGATTTACAGTCGTTGTTTGAAAAACGTTATGCCAATGAACCCTTTGTCGATGTCATGCCAGCAGGAAGTTTGCCGGATACTCGTTCGGTTCGTGGGTCTAACCATCTTAGAATCGCGCTGCATCGTCCGAATAACGGTGATTTATTAGTGATTTTGGTGGTACAAGATAATTTGGTCAAAGGTGCAGCGGGCCAAGCGGTACAAAATATGAACCTGATGTTTGGTTTGACTGAAACTTTAGGTTTAGATGTGGTTCCTCTCATGCCGTAGTTTTATCGGGTCAGCGTGATGGCGGTGATATACCAAGGTCATGTGCAGTTATCGCCATCTCACGATATGATGGCGAACGTATTTAGGTGTCAAAAATAATGAATGAGCAACAATCAACACAACAACCTGTACAAGAATCATTAAAGGCAAAGTGGTTGAAACATGGCGAGCGTGAGCGCTTACTGATTGCGACTGGAATATTAATTTTAGTCAGCGGCGTCTCATTGGGGTATTTTGTGGGTCACCGTCAAGGGATGAGCGTCGTTGGCGCAAGCGGCAGTGATCTAGATTCGCTTAAAGAACAAGTTCAACAACAGCAATTATCGATCACGACCCTGACTGACACCCTGTCCAAAACGATACAAGAACGGGATATCGCACTGACGACGACTAAAGGATTGACAGATGCCTTGACTCAGAAGAATGCTGATCAAGCACTCGTCGATTCTCGCTTAAAAGCTTATCGTGACCGTTTACTCGGCCTTGGTGGAATGTCTTTAACGTTGCAAAATGTTGAGATTATCCCAGTTTCACAAAGTGTTTTTGAGTATCGTATTGATTTGATGCAACTTCGTCAGAGAGCGAGTGCGGCAAGAGGAACCCTTTCAGTTCGCCTGTTGCAAGGCGAGACGGTCGTGACTATCCCTGTCAGCACCAATGTCAATTTAACCGATTTCCAGCGGATCTCTGGGCGCTGGACCATGCCTTCAGGTTTTACGCCTGAATTCATTGAAATCAGTGCTGATGCAGGTGGACAGTCCATCGTTCAGCGCTTTGCTTGGGAACGTGGGGCACCCATGAAGAACATGCCGCTGACGGCAACACCCGATGCGCGTACAGCCAAAGTCGTGACGACTGCTTCTTAAGTGATTCGTCTGTGGTGTATGGATTATTCAGTGATTTTTTAAAATGTTATTTTTAAGGGTGTCATTCATATCACTGTGATGGCATGCTTTTTGAGATGGTGATAGACCGCGGAGCAATGATGAACAGTAATGTGAAAGCCCGACAACAGCAGGTGAATCATTTGGGATCAAGAACCAAAAGAGTCGGAAGTCGTGCCACACACACCGCCAGTCGCGCTGAATCCTTCTTTGTGATTCGGCCGATCCCGTTTTCACCTGTAGAGTGGTTTCAGCAATCACATCAAGAGTCGTTTGATTGGCATCTTCCTTGCATTTCTCAATCTGTAGACAATGGTGTTGCGATTCATGCGGGTCCTGAAGATGATCAAGGAAATCCTCAAGAAGAGCACCATGAAAGTGATGTTGCGACTGCTACGCCAGACTTAGCCAGACCGCCATTTTATGTCGTGGTCTTGTTTAATGATGACTACACCCCCATGGAGTTTGTAATAGAGGTATTACAACAATACTTTGGTCTTGATCTTGACCGTGCGACCGATGTGATGTTATCTGTACATTATCAAGGGAAGGGTGTTGCTGGCGTCTATCCTCGTGATATAGCGGAGACCAAGGCGCAACAAGTGAACCGTCATGCACGGGCGAAGGGACATCCTTTGCTTTGTCAAATTGAACCTCAGGCGATTTAAGGGTTCATAACCGTTCTAATGTTTTTTGAAGTGCTGCTGAGCCGCCAAGTGTTGTCACCCTCGCAGTTGAAGAAAAGATTTTGTGGTTATGCTGGATGTGGTGGATCAGGGATGTAATGGGTCATCACACCACTAATGTTGTATTAACTAAGCTGCAATTCGTGTTGCAAATGAGGTCATTATGCTGAGTCGACATCTTGAAGTTTCTCTGCGTTTAGCTGTGACCATGGCGAGACAGAAACGTCATGAGTTTTTGACGATTGAGCATTTGTTGCTCTCGCTACTGGAAAATGATTCGGCCGTGAATGCCCTGAAAGCATGTGGCGCGGATATTCCAGCACTACGTCAAGAACTCAATGAATATATTGATCAGAATACGCCAAAATTGTCTGAGGCCAATGAACAAGCGCCTCATGCTACGGATAGCTTTGACCGAATTTTGCAACGAGCCATCTTCCATGTGCAGTCTTCAGGCGGGGGGAATCGTCCAGTAGAGGGCGCTGATGTGTTGGTCGCGATGTACTCTGAGCGTGATAGTCTCGCGGTTTATTTGCTGAAAAAGCAGCAAGTGAATCGTTTAGATCTGACCCAGTATCTATCGCATGGCACACGTAAAGATGAAGATTCCCCTATGGACAATTCATCTGAAAATGAGCCTGAAGAAGAGCAAAGCACCAATTCATCGAAGAGCCCATTGCAGCTCTATACCGTAAATCTAAATGAGCAAGCCGCGGATGGACGAACTGATCCCCTGATTGGCCGTGAAAAAGAAGTGGAGCGCGCCGCACAGATTCTGAGTCGTCGCCGTAAAAACAATCCACTGTTGGTCGGTGATCCAGGTGTGGGGAAAACTTCGATCGCAGAAGGCCTAGCGTGGTTAATTGTGAATGGTAAAGCGCATCAGCCGCTTGAAAAAGCAGTGGTCTACAGCCTTGATATTGGCACATTGATCGCGGGCACCAAGTATCGTGGTGATTTTGAGAAGCGTGTTAAGCAGTTGCTGGATGAGCTCAAAAAAC
>CAYJTU010000170.1:0-8341 GCA_964373105.1 uncultured Moraxellaceae bacterium
AGTGAAGGTGCACGTCCCATTGAGTTCTGAATAAGATTAGGCATTTTTCTTCGCCTCCTTCTTCACCGCAAACGCAATGCGACCAAAATGCTGTTGGCTACACACCATCATGATCTGATGCAGTGTCGTGTAAGGAATGTTCTGATCCGCCAAAATGATTACAGTACGCTCAGGTGTACCGTTGATCACTTGTGAGGGTTTAAAGCGCTTCGACTGCTCGGCAAGGGTGGTGATGAGCGGCGTGAAATCCAAAGGCGCGTCAGCCGTCACGGGCACATCTAAACGTTGGATGACTTTTTCGTTGACACGTATTTCAGTGGGCGTCACGACCAAAGTCAATGAAGACTCAGGCGGTGCATACGAACTTGAAATCGGTAATGCCAAGCCCTTAATCGATGGAATCTGTGCTTCACCTTGAAAGCCGACCAACAGGAAACACACCAATAGCGTAAAAATGTCGATCAGTGAGGTCAGTGTTAGACGCGCACTATTGCTCTTCAGCGCCTGCTTACGCTTATGGCGTCGAATCTGTGAAATCTTCATGGTGTCCCCTCCACACCCGCAAGCTGTACATTCGGAAACAGCGCATAGCTATTGCCCGTTTGTGTGCTTTGCACGATGCGAACCGCATCGATCACAAAAATAATATCTTGGTATTTAACCGTCTCATCAATCCGCAATGTGGCACTGCTGACCGCCGGATACTGCCGCTTGATCTCAACCAAGGCGGCATTCAGCTTGGTAAAGTCATGACCTGCGATCTCACCCAACTGCCCATGGCCGCGATTATTGATGGTGATGCGATCAGGATATACCCCCACATCCAAGGTCAACGGCGGCTTTATCGCTGCTGCTGCAGTCTGAGGTGCACCATCACCCGGTTGATCGACATTTAAAACATTTACTTGTGTAAAAACAGCATTCACCAGCAATGACGGGATCATAATCACCATCAAATTCATGAATGCGGTGAGATCCAACTCGGTGTTGGTCTCTCGGTGACGACGTCTACGAATCGACATAACGCTTCCTCCTTATCGCCCTAATCGCTCCTGCCCTTTCAACGTTTCCATCAAAGATGCTTAATCGCAGCTCTGTCGATGGAAAAGAAAGACCATTATTGCGTTAAGGTTGGAAATGTACGGCGGATAGAGTTTTGTACTTTCATCGCAATCATCTCTAAACTTTCAATCACTTGCTGGGTATAGTTTTGCAAGTAAGTAAAGGCCAGTACCAGTGGAATCGCAGCACCCAAACCAAATGCAGTGGTATTCATCGAAACCGCAAGTGCAGCAGACAGCAAATCGCCTTTTTGCGCTGGGTCCGCGTTGGCTACCGATGCGAACGCCAAAATCAAACCATGTACCGTCCCGAGCAATCCAAGCAAGGTCGCAACGTTTGCCAATGTTGCGATATAACTGGTACGTGCTTCGAGATGTGGAATCACTTCCAGTAAACCTTCTTCAAGTGCCCCTTCAACATGTGGCATATCAGCGCCACTGGCTGCAGCGCCTAAACCATAATCAAGGATACGACCCGCTTCGCTGGTATCATCTTTAACCGCATTGAATGCTGCATCCAAACGACCCGCTTGAACATCAGGCTGGACTTTGCTCCAAATCTCACGGCTTTGCTTACGTGCTTTACCAAGGGCATAAAGACGTTCGAAGAAGATTGCCATGCCCGCAAAGAATACCAGCATGATCGGGTACATAAAAAAGCCACCCACTTGAATAAACTTGATAAATTCCATTTTAAAAACTCCTAGTTACTTGATTTAAATAATACTGTTTTAACTGTTCTACACGCTAAAAAATAATGACATTCATATCAATATTTATGAATTGCCAATGCTTCGATTTTAAATGTCCGTTTTGCCAACACTGTAATCCGACCCCATCAATCAGTGCATTGAGTCGTTCAATTATTTACGACTCGTTGGCTCATTTAAAATTGAGGTGTAGCGAATTTCACCCGCTAAACGATCACGATCCGTTGGGGTCAAAGAATCTTTCAAAGCAGAAAATTCAAGGATATCTTTGGGGATTTTTCCTTCTTTTTCCTGCCAAGGCAAAATATTAGTCACCATCGGCATATCGACATTGGCCACGATATCCGTTTGACCTGCAACGTTACTATCGCTGCCTTTGCGTGCTGGGCGTGTTTTCGCCTTTACTGGACTGTCAGATTTTGCAGTCGATACATCCGTATTGCTTTCGCCAGCAGCAGGTGCTGCAGATGCAAGCCCTGAGCAGAGAAACACACTGACAGTCGTCAATGCATACAGCGTCATTAAATGATGTTTCATCATTCCTCCAAACACATGATATTGCAGCATCGCCAAGCACAACGAGATGGCATCTCTAAAATCGTCGTCATGCGCATTAATGCTGTTGTCTCAAAACTTGCTCTAACAAACTCTTCGTCACTGCATTATCCGCTGGTGCGACTGCTTTTGCAGGCTCTGACTTCGTCGGTTCCGTTTTAGTTGGAGCGACGACGGGTGCACTTTGCGGCTGCGCTTCTGGCACAACTTTGCTTTCGGTTGGGGTGACCGCAGTTGGTGCTGCGTTCTCAGTCGAACTTGAAGCAGCAGGCGCAGATACACTGTTTACAACTGCGGATGCAGTTGCAGTAGATTCAGGGATACTTGGTGCAGCAACCACAGGCTTACTGAATACGGTTAATGGCAGTTTAAGTTGCTTTTGCAGTAAATTGACCCATTTTTGCACCGACTTATCGTCAGGACTCAACTCAAGATATTTCTGATAAGCAGCTAGAGCGGCGGATTGGTCATTGAGGTACAAATCATTGACCACACCCAGTAGATAAGCAGGTTCAGCAGATTTATTAACCGCCTGAGCATTGATCGCTTCGGCTGCTGTAAATGCTAATGCCGCTTCCTTGAATTGACCTAGACGCATCAGAGTAATACCACGATAGCTCTGGATCAACTGCATACTATCTGGACTACTGCCTGAACCAGATATGACTTTTGGATCGTTCGCTTGCGCTTTACCCGTGACTTTGCTGGTCAGCTTGCCCAAGATCGATCTGCTCTCAG
Source organism: uncultured Moraxellaceae bacterium (assembly GCA_964373105.1). Taxonomy (GTDB): domain Bacteria; phylum Pseudomonadota; class Gammaproteobacteria; order Pseudomonadales; family Moraxellaceae; genus Aquirhabdus. Next base: position 3,065 of record CAYJTU010000170.1, read on the forward strand.
CAGGCTTCTGCTGTGGGGCCGTACTATTTTGCGGCGTCTTAGCCAGCAATTGATCCAAACTCACCAGCGCTTTCTCAGGACTTTGATCAATCACTGCTGCTATGCGGGTAAGCTCTGGGTTGTTCGCAGGAATAGCCGGTACTTTGATCGGTCGTGAATAACGCCCTGATGACAAGCTCGCAAGTGCACTATAACTTTTTGCGACCCACTGATCCCAGGAGTCCAGGGCTAAGTTCGCGTTGGCCTTATGCCACTCAATCGCCTTATCTTTTAGCGGCTGGGTTTGCTCTTCCAGAGCGATTTGATATTGCTCCGTTTCAAGATCGCTCATCCCGGTCGGTGCTGGGGTCTTTAAGACACCCTCATAGAACTGGGTGAAACCGTCGCCCATGACAAACTGTGATTGAGTCACAAAATCAGCCACTTTAAGATCAATGATCGCTTGCTGGCTTTCAAGCAGCTTCTGCAGAAGGGCTTGTTTGCGTGCGACACTGTCTTTGAGGGGCTGTGTTAACGTTGCAGCACGATATTGCTCAACGAGTGGTGTCGCTTGCTGCGTTAGGCTCCGCGCAGCCAAATAACGCAATCGCGGTTGTACTGCTGCAGGCGCTGTTTGGAACTTCTGCTGATAGAACTGGAGCTGTCTGGCCAACTCTTGTTTCTGAGTAGGGACATCTTGTTTCAGAACGGCCGCTTGATACAAGAGCTCACTCGCCTCAACACTCTGGGCCAGAACTGCACGGGGTTCTTTAAGATATTGTTGATAAAGTGCAAGTTCTTTGGCACTGTTTTCACTGACTTTACGTTCGCTCTGCGCAGCCAGCCAGAGTGCAATCAGTGCATTATCTTGTTTGCCAACATCGGGTTTGGCACTGCCTGCCTGAAGATTGTCACGGCGGTAGATCGTTAGATAAGTCTCAGCGGCTCCTGCCCAATCCTGTACGCTCTCTTGTAGCTTAACGATTCGTTCAGGCACGCCTTCTGCTTGCGGGCTGTTTGGGTATTGTTTATAGAAACTCTGCAATAGCGGCAAAGCTTTCGGCGTTTCACCATAAAGCATCGCAGCTTGATAGCTACTATCCACCTTCACTGCTGCATCTTGGGTGACTGTCGCAGCTTGCTGATACAGCTTCAAAGCCTCATCATTGGATTGGCCAGCACGCAAGGCATCGGCTTGTTTATACAAACTGGCAGCCCGTTGATTTTGATAACGCGTCCGCTCAGCATCATTTAAGCTCGATAAGGCCAAGACTTGACGATAACTCACCTCAGCATCAGACCAGTGACTTAAGTCAAACTCGGCATTGGCTTTCAGAATGCTGGCGGTTTTGACATCGCTGGCAGCAACATTGGGTAGTCCCAAGACTTGCGCCGCGAGCGATTCAACCGTATCAAAACGTTTACGATCTAAATATTGCCCTGCCATGGCCAAGAGCACCGATGCAGAGCTCTTATCGGTCGGGAAAGTTTTGGCATAGCGTTGACTACTGACCCGCTGTTGATCCAACCAATCACTCTGAATTTGAGCCGATTGATTACTCAACTCCTTAGCACGGGCTTGATAGGACAATAAAGCGAAATAGCCCATTTCGCTGGGTTTAGCGGTGGGGGTCTTATACGCAAGGGTTTCAAAATAAGGTATAGCGCGCTCGAACTGGCCACCATTATATAAAGCCTCAGCTAGACGCTCTTGAATACGGATCTGATCCGCAGGCTCGGTCGCCAATGCCAGCTGCTTCTGATACAGCTCAGCTGCATGTAAATAATCCGCTGTCGATTTTTGGGTTTGACCGATCGCATCATAGTGCTTAGCCAAATCATCCAGTTGCGACTTCAATATCGGACGCAGGGTTTCTTGCTGGACAGAAGATGCAGATTTATAGAAACTTTGCTCGACGTCATAGCGCGCCACATAGTCATTTTTGGCACGGATAATGTCTTGGGCAAAGCCCGCTTCGTTATAGACCGCAATCGCATCGCGACTGAAGATCGCCGCTTGCGCATCTTTGGGATGGCGCTGGACAAAGCTTTCATACACTTTAGCAGTATCAAGCAACTGCTTCTGCTCACGATAACGATCACCAACTTGGCGATACACCAGTAGCTCTTCGTCACTCAGCGGTTTGCCGTTATAGTATTTTGCCAGTGCCGGCGCCCCACCCAACTGTACAAAAATTGACGACAGAGTGCGGTAGCTGTCTGACAGAAGCAACGCATCGCGCTTGTTTAAAGCGGACTTACTGTTACTGGCTTGCAAGCCATTGATCAAGTCTTGGAAGGGTACGATAGCTAATTAAAAACGCCCATCCTTATACATCGACCACGCATAGAAATATTGCGCTTGCTGCTTGTATTTGCTATCTCCCAGCGCCAATACTGCCTGATACTCTTGGGTCGCGACACGATATTGTTTACGGTTAAACGCGTCTTCAGCTATGCGGAAATGCGCTTCAGGGGCAAAACTTGACTTTGGAAAACGCTTCAACAAATCACTGAGGGAGGTCGCAGCGGCATCAGGATGACCTAGACGATCTTGATTACTTGCCAGCTCATAAAACAGGTCATCGCGCAGTTCATTGGCCGGTAAGGTCTTGATTTGCTCTTGATAAAATTCCACGCGGCTTTTGAGTTCACTGGTTTCATCCGTGCCGCCCAATTGCTTACTTTTAATTTTACGTGCGAGATCCAAGTAAGCATTAATGGCTTTTGGATCACGTGATTCATGCGCTTGCTTCATCATGCGCTGATAAAGCTGGTTATCGATCCGTGCTTCTTCTGCAGAGGATAGTTGGGGGGTATTAATAATTTTAGGCGTCGTTGTATCTGGCGTGAGATTTTCCAAGTCGGCAAGCGTCCCTGTCTTCGCAAAGGAGGACATCGACACAGCTTCTATACTCAATAGCGCTAACAACAGCTTGGATCCCGCACAACGCATAAGAACTATCCTTGATTTTTAACCTTCGCTTATGCGAACTGGATGACTATCTCAAACATCGCAGCTTGAGCATCCCGTTAAGCAAATAAAGCATTATTTGACTTTGGTCTTCAACACATCACAAAACAGCCTAAAGCAAGAGAATAAAAACTTCTGCTCACTTTAACGCTTACTACCACCCACGCGCTGCAATCCAAGCAACGACTCGGTCAAGTAGTGATCCAGTTGAAGTTGCTTTTGCTTCAGCGATACACGAATCTGAGCAAGCAAGGCCTTACGATCTTGTGCTTCGGACTTTTGAAAATCAGCTTTCACTTTTTCAAGCAATACCCGTGTCACTTTGAGATCTGCTCGATCATCTTTAGTACCCGTACTCAAGCCTTCAAGTGCGGATAACTGTTTCTCATACGCAGCCAGCTTACTTTCAAGAAGCTGCGTTTGTTGAACTTGCTGCAATATGGCCAAAACTTCACTCCGCTCAAGCAATTGGGCCCAAAGACCCGCCTGAGGCGTTTGAGGAATTTGAGGCAGCCCCAATAAAATCGGATCTAAAGCGGCGACTGGAAACAAGCGCAGTACATCTAACTTCTCAAGATCTCGATCAAACTGAGCCATTGCTGCGGTTTGTTCTTTGTAGATTTGAATGGCGGCACGATAACGATCCAATGCATTCGGATCATGTTGCTCCTCCAATGCGCTGGCAGATAACAACCAGCCTTCTTGCACAAGAGGATCCGCTGAATTACGCCTGGTCAGTTCATTTGAAAAATTATAGCTGCGTTTAAAGTCATTTAAACGGTAATAAATATGGGCGCTGGTCAGCAGGGCTTGATTGCTATACGGACTATCCAGCTGGACCCCGCGCAACGCGGTTTTTGCAAGTTCGGGTTCATTGCGAATCAAACGTAGATAAGCCAGTGACAATGCGATCTTGTCACCCAGGTTAGAAATCTCACGCGGGGTGATGGAATCATCTTTGACATCGCCACCCGTAAGCGCACTTTTGGTGAACGTCGATGCATTTCCAATTTCACGATTCTCAATGAGGCTACTCTGACGAACACTACTGTCGCTTTTGCCGCGAAACCAACTGAACAGCCCTTTGCCATCCTCATCTTTGTCGCCTAAACTGATGTCTTTGGTACGTCCGCGCTCATCTACTTTGATAATCGGCTTCAGAGGCGGCATTTTATCCAGCATCAAGTCTTCGAGTATCCGTGTCGCTAGGAGTTCATGCTGTTTGTCTTCATCGCTGACGGGACGTCCAGCATCAGGTTTCTTCTTGGTCAGTAACGATAAGGCAAGGTTATAGCGGGCGAGTTTTCGGTAGTAATAGATGGGGGTTTGAAAACTCTGCAATACACCAACAGCTTCTTCTGGACGCTCTGTCCGCGCCAAAATATTGGTAACCATCACCATGCGTTCGCTTTCTTGCTTTGGCGATAATAAAGCAGGTGGATCACGTAAAAAGTTTAGGGCCAGTGAATCCTGACCGGTTTGGTAGACCAATTTGCCATAGCTCAGCCATGGATCATTGCGATTATTTGCCGTCACATCGCTCGAACCCGCACGTGTTAATGCGGCCTCTGCCTCACGCGGCAGCCCATAGCGGGTATACAAGTTACTTAACAGTACGTTCCCCGTCCCTGCCGCATTGAACGCCAATTGTCTATTGGCCAGCAAAGTCGTCAAGGCGTCATAGGGTTTATCTTGATAATACGCATACATGACCTGAGCAAATCCAGGCTCTCGGGCATCTCGGCGGATCTCTAGAGGTGCTGCATGAGCGGCACTGATTCCCGTCAACAATAAAGCGGCGATAAGCTTTGAAGTCATCGACAATGGTTTGGACTGAATCGCTGCAGATGAGCTTGTAGATCTGTAAGAAAGAGCCGTATTGCGTTTAATCATGCTGACTCCATTCAACCAAGCGAAGCGGAAGCTCACCTAAGCCCGGGTGTTCAAGCAGTTGCACACCCAAAATATCTTTAGAAATTGTTTTGGTAAACTCGATACGCTGCGTCAGTTTAGGGCGATTACTTTGTAGCACGACGATATCAATCGTATGAATGCCTTTTTTCAAGTTGGCATCCATGACTGTATCCATGCCCCCCTTAAGCAGCGCACCTAAGGCAACTTGATCATACTCACGGATCGGCAACGCCTTGCCGTCAATACTGATTTGTACGCTTTGCACACTCAGCTTGCTACGAGGAGTGAGACCAAATAACAACACGGTACGTTCAGGCAGCAGCATGCGTTGCTTGAGATGCGCTAAATCGCGATCAAGCTGTAGTACAACAGACTTGGCGTCTTCAATATTACTTGGGGAAGGTAAGTCT
>CAYJTU010000171.1:0-6908 GCA_964373105.1 uncultured Moraxellaceae bacterium
TAAAAACGGGGCGTATTATGAATTATAGGACTTTAAAAACAGCGGTAGGCATGTCGTTGTTGGCGATTGCCACGCAAGGCTATAGCGCTACTCCTGAGACTATGAATTTCATCGTCATGGGCGATACTGGGACGGGTAGCGAAGCACAATATCAAGTGGCGCGTGCCATTGAAAAAGTCTGTCAGGAAAAGACCTGTAAGTTTGCCATTGGCATGGGTGATAACATTTATGAATATGGTGTGAATTCTGCGACAGATCCCCAGTTTCAAGATAAGTTTGAAAAGCCTTATGCCAATCTTAATTTCCCATTCTTTATGGCATTGGGTAATCATGATCAAAGTTTGATTATGCCTGGCGATGGGGTGGCGTATTGGAAAGGCAGTGATGAAGTCAGCTACACCGCGCATAGTTCAAAGTGGAAAATGCCGACACGCTATTACTCCGTGAATGCAAAAAACTCCGTCGCTAATGCATTGCTCATTGCTTACGACTCTAATCCAATGAAAACCTATCTGCCGCAGCTCAATCCATACTGGTGGCCTAAAGGCAGTTATATGCAAGAACAAGCCCAGTGGCTTAAAACCACATTGGCAGGATCGAGTGCAACATGGAAGTTTGCATTTGCTCACCATCCCTATAAGTCAAATGGCTCAGAAATTCTGCGTCCTTACTGGTGGTCGAGCCAAGACAGTTTCTCTGAAAAGACACTTTGTGGAAAAGTTGATTTTATTTTAGCAGGTCATGTGCATGCTATCGAAGTGATGGATCAAATCGAGAACTGTGGTACCACCACCAAGCACATTAACTCGGGTGCTGCTGCTAAAACCCAAACAGATCATAATAATGATTTTAAGCAAGAGTGGAATACTTATAAAAATGGTGACTTAGGCTTTATGCTCTTTACCATTAACGGAAAACGTTTGGATGTTGCGGCTTATACAGTCAAAGGCGACCAAACCACAGTTGCTTTTACCAAGACGTACAATAAGTAATGGTCTAGACGCTGCAACGTTTATAAAAGACCGCTTAAACCAAGATGTTTAGGCGGTCTTTTTATTGACCATAGGGATACAATCGAACTGCTTTTGGGTGATTGCAGCCGAAAATTTTACGAGTACAATAATTTTATATCATTATTTATCCTTTCTAATCAATATGGCTTTAAAAACTGGTTTCAAATATGAGTATTCAGGAAATTCGTAGCCAAGAGGCGCTTCTGGCCTTGATCTATGCAGGCTTACAGCCCAAGTATATTTTCTTCTGGGGGCATCTAAGCATTGCTGCAAAACAAGTCACTAAAGCATGCTTTAGCCAATGGTATGAGTCTGCCTTTGACGCAGATGGCGATCGTTACTTAACTGCTGAACACTATATGATGGCAAAGAAAGCAGAACTCTTTAATGATATAGAGGCGAAAGCGAAAATTCTGACCGCGATCGATCCGGGTAAAGCCAAAGCACTGGGTCGGGAGGTGCGAGGATTTGATCATGAAGTTTGGCTTAAGCATCGTTGGGAGATCGTGGTACAAGCCAATACTTATAAGTTTCAGCAAAATACATTGCTGAGAGATTATTTGATCAGCACACAAGATCGTGTGTTAGTCGAGGCCAGTCCGATTGATAGTATCTGGGGGATCGGACTTGCTGCTGATTCACCCAAAGCACAGTCACCACATGACTGGCAAGGGCTCAACTTATTGGGTTTTGCGCTGATGGAAGTTCGGTCTTCAATCCGTGAGTAGTCGGCTGATGATTCGACTACCCACAATTCACTTTTAAAGATTTAAGCAACCACAGCCGCACCGCGGCGTACTGGCGGAACCGGTTCGCCGCGATACTGACGATCTGCGAAGTAGCTAGAGCGCACCATCGGTGCTGCCCAGATATTTCTAAATCCTAAGCTTTGACCATGTGCGGTATAGCGCTCGAACTCATCGGGATGCACGAAGCGTTCAACTGGTGCATGACTTTTAGATGGCTGTAAATATTGCCCGATGGTGATGTAATCCACATCGTGCGCACGTAAGTCATCCAAAAGTGCGAGTACTTCTTCTTCAGTTTCACCTAGGCCTACCATCAAGCCGCATTTAGTCGGAATGTCTGGACAGACTTCTTTGAACTTCTTCAGCAGGTTCAAAGAGTGCTGATAGTCTGAACCCGGACGCATTGCTTTATACAGGCGCGGCACGGTTTCGATATTATGATTAAACACATCCGGTGGACATTCGGCCATGATGCGTAGTGCAATATCCATACGACCACGGAAATCGGGGACCAGAATTTCTAGCAAGGTATGAGGACTAGTCTTGCGCGTCTCGGTAATACAATCGACAAAATGCTGTGCACCGCCATCCAGCAAATCATCACGATCAACCGAGGTGATGACTGCATATTTTAGCCCTAAGCCCGCAATGGTTTCTGCCATATGGCGTGGTTCATCGGCATCCAATGCATTGGGGCGACCATGAGCCACATCACAAAATGGACAACGGCGGGTACAGATGTCACCCATGATCATAAAGGTTGCGGTACCGCCACCAAAGCACTCCGCGAGGTTAGGGCAGGCCGCTTCTTCACACACGGTATGCAATTTTTGAGCGCGCAAGGTGTCTTTGATGCGCTGTACCTCTGACGGTGCGGTCATTTTGACACGTATCCAGTCGGGTTTACGCGGTAGCTCTGTCGTTGGAATAATTTTTACGGGAATACGGGCCATTTTTTCAGCCCCGCGTAGTTTCTCGCCTTGGACGGCGCGATGTGGGGTCGGGCGGGGTAAATCTGTGGGTGTCGTTGTGTTCATTGCATTTGTTGCGAGGGATGTCGTGGACATAGAAAGCCGTAGCCTCTGCTGATTCAAGCAATATTATGGTATATGGACTTATTATAGGTCAGATAAGACTTTTTCAACATTGCTTAATGTTGTTTTTTCTTCAAGGGTTTGACTGAGCATCGCTCAATATGAACCTATTCATTTTTGTTGATTTTTGATTAATACATTCATAATTCAATGTATTATATCCTTGATAAAAAAATCCATTCGTTAGAACTCCTTGCCACCGCGCTTTGCCAACGCCCCAGAGAATACCGAGAACTGCTATGCCACGCAAAAAAAAGACCTCCGAAGAACCTCAATATCAATTTGACGCTATCGTTCTCGGCGCAGGTCCGGCAGGTGAAGGCTCTGCGATGAAGCTGGCCAAAAGTGGTCGACGCGTGGCGATGGTTGATCTACGTGATATGGTTGGTGGTAATTGTGCTCATGTGGGGACGATCCCGAGTAAGACACTGCGTCAAACCGTATTCAATATCATGCGGTATCAACGTGACCCGCTATTTCAAAAAGTGGGTGAGTGGAAGCACGTGCCTCTCAGCAAGATTTTAGGCAGCGCACGTAAGGTTATTAATCAGCAAGTTGAAACGCATACGCGCTTTTATGAGCGCAATCAAATTGAGATTTATCATGGTCATGCGATGATCAATGATCCGCATTCGTTGACTGTGCACCTGCGTGATGGTGGTCAGGAGACACTGACTTTTGATCAGTTGATGATCGCGACGGGCAGTCGCCCTTATCAGCCCAAAAATATCGATTTTAATCATCCGCGCGTGTTTGATAGCGATAAAATTTTGACGCTGGATTACCCCATCCAAAAAATCATCATTTACGGCGCGGGCGTGATTGGCTGTGAATACGCCTCTATTTTTATCGGTTTAGGCTACAAGGTTGAGCTGATTAATACCCAAGCACAATTACTGAGCTATCTAGATAATGAGATCGCTGATGCGTTGTCTTATTACTTGCGCGAACTGGGTGTACTCATTCGACACAATGAAGCCATCGAGTCATTAGAGACCGACGATGACTATGTTATTTTGAAACTGTTGAGTGGCAAAAAAATCAAGGCGGATGCGATCCTCTGGTGTAATGGTCGCTCAGGCAACACCGATGGTATGGGACTAGAAAATCTCGGACTGACGACCAACAGTCGCGGTCAACTGTCGGTTAATGATCAATATCAAACCAGTGTGCCTCATGTGCATGCTGCTGGGGATGTGATCGGTTGGCCGTCATTGGCTTCAGCCGCCTACGATCAAGGGCGCTGTGCTGGTGCGCATATGGTGGGCGAAGAAAATGTCCCACCTGTGACCAGTATTCCGACCGGGATTTATACCATTCCAGAGATTTCCTCGATTGGTAAGACTGAACAGCAGTTGACCGAAGAGAAGGTGCCTTATGAAGTCGGGCAGGCTTCGTTCAAACATCTCGCCCGTGCACAAATTACGGGTGATACTGTCGGTGTATTGAAGTTACTCTTCCACCGTGAAACCTTAGAGATTTTAGGGATTCATTGTTTTGGTAATAATGCCGCGGAGATTGTGCATATCGGTCAAGCCGTAATGCTCAATCAAACCAATAACAGTCTCCACTACTTCACCCAAACGACATTTAACTACCCGACGATGGCAGAGGCTTATCGGGTGGCGGCATTAAACGGGATGAACCGTCTTTTTTAAATATAGATGATCGTTATCCGTCGATGAAAAGCCTAAGAAAAATGACTTAGGCTTTTTTATGTTTGTCCGTTTAGTTTTTGAGAGAGCGCAGCTTCGATGGCATTGGCGACTTGCGTCCTTAATGCAACCTTGATGGCTTCATGTTGATCGACTGGGATGTGGTGCGTTTCAATTCGTGGACAAAATTTGAAATGCAGTGCATGGCGTTTCGGGACAAAAGGCAGTCCCAAGTAACCTGTAGTTATCGGGATAAAGGCCTCACCATTTCTCATCCGTTGTAGTACACCAATGCGTTGTAATCCTTTACCCAAAAGTGACTTTCTAAAATCATTTGAGTCGTATTTGAGATCGACCAACTCCTCACCACCGATGGCAGCAAAAGGAATGATGTCATAACCATGCACCAGCGCCAATTCGACAAAGCCAAAACGATTCTTCCAGAGCAACTGATAGGCTTCGCCTTTATTTTTCATAACCTCTCGCCCGCCGCCGGGATAGAGCAAAATATGCTCGCCCATTTGCATCAGTTCATGGATTGACTCGCGAGTCCCTTCAAAAGCACCATAGCGCTGTAAGAAGTCACCCCAGATGGGAATTTGGAAATGAACGCGATCACCGACACCGCGCAGATAGATATCCTTTTCGAGATATAAACTTGTAATGAGTGAAGAGACATCGTAGCCCATGATCGTATGATTACCGATATAAAGGGCCGGTCGCAGATGGTCCAAATGTTCAAGTCCACTGAATGAGGTTTTAAACCATACATTCAATGGGCGAGACAGTTGCTTTATTTTTGCGCGTGAGGGCGGCGTGAAGCTGAGTAAATTATTCATCGTTTTTGCCTCTGATCATTGTTCGTGACAAAACGTTTAACCCGTTCACGAGCACTCACTGTAATGCGCGTTGTGTACTTCTACTTTAGTTTGAAACCTTGACTGAGTCTGCAGATTGTTTGGCCAGTTGACGCGCTATATCGGTATCTTTTGCACGAACAGTCGCAACACCAACACGACGACGCGCAAAACCTTCGGGTTTACCAAATAAACGCAAATCACTGCCTTCGATGCTCAGTGCTTGTTCAACACCCGTGAAGGTGAGGTTTTTGCCTTCAAGTCCGGCATAGATGACCGCGCTAGCAGCAGCACTGTGACGTGTAGTATCTACAGGCAAACCTAATATCGCACGGGCATGAAGTTCAAATTCACTTTGGAATTGGCTGGCCAAGGTGACCAGACCAGTATCATGCGGACGAGGTGACACTTCACTGAACCAAACCATGTCGCCGCGGACAAAGAGCTCAACACCAAATAGGCCACAGCCACCCAGTGCAGTAGTCACCACATCTGCAATCCGTTTAGACTCGGCAAGTGCTTTATCCGTCATCGGTTGCGGCTGCCAGCTTTCTACATAGTCACCTGCATCTTGACGGTGACCGATGGCATCACAGAAATGGGTTTCAATAGCGCCCGTCTCGGGATTTTTCGCCCGGACAGTGAGTAAGGTAATCTCAAAATCAAAGTCGATTTGGCCTTCGACGATGACCTTGCCCGAGTTCACACGACCACCTTCCAGTGCATAGCCCCATGCCGCTTCAACTTGATCATAGCTGGTTACGCGAGATTGACCTTTGCCACTGGATGACATCACAGGTTTAATAAAGCAGGGGTAGCCGATATTGTCGCAAGCGGCTTTAAAGCTTTCCAAGCTATCGGCAAAACGATAAGAAGAAGTGGGTAGGCCTAAGTTCTCTGCAGCAAGTTTACGGATCCCTTCGCGATTCATCGTCAGGTTTGCAGCTTTTGCTGATGGAATAACTGTTGCTGTGCCCGCAGTTTCTACTTCTAATAAAACTTCGGTGGCAATCGCTTCGATCTCGGGAACGATTAAGTTCGGTTTAACCTTTTCAATGAGCGCTTTTAAAGCAACGGCATCGGTCATGGTCAGTACGTGAGATTGGTGAGCGACTTGCATGGCGGGCGCATCGGCATAGCGATCCGCGGCATGCACTTCAACGCCAAGGCGCTGTAAGGATATCGCAACTTCTTTACCCAGTTCACCTGAACCTAACAGCAATACACGAAAAGCAGAAGATTGAAGTGGGGTTCCGAGTGTAACGGTCATGGCAAGTCTCATATTGAAATCAAAATCTAGGCATAAGAATAGCAGATTATCGTTTTTTGAAACATTACAGATTATTGCAAAGAGAAAATTCTAAACATAAGCGGCTCATAAATTTAAAATTATTTCGCTCACCACATTCAAAGTTTCTTATAGTAAAAAACTGTGGCACGTAATTGACCATTTGGATCAGCGGCAAAATCTGGGATTTCACCTGCTCGAACCCAGCCTAGACGTTGATAAACTTGCTCGGCATCAGAGCCGACTTGTGTG
>CAYJTU010000171.1:6918-8332 GCA_964373105.1 uncultured Moraxellaceae bacterium
CTAGAAACAGCAAGGTCCGCGCATAGGCAGTGGCTGTTTTTTCTAATATTCGCATGAGCAAACTGGCAATACCTTGACCTCGTTGTCCTTTTAGCACAAATAACTTTTGCACTTCTGCGCGGTGCTGACCATTTTCTTTACTCGATAGCGAAAGTTGAACGGAACCAATGATCTGATCATCGCGAATCGCAACCCAGAGTAATAAATGGGAGTCCAGTTCTTTCAGTGTTTGTTGCCAGTAGTATCGCGCGGTGTCGGGTGAGAGTGGTGCAAGAAACCCTACCGATGCGCCATTTTCGACGCTATCAATCAATAGAGCCGAAAGCTGTTCGATGCGCTCAGGGCTATCATCGGTTATTTGAAGAATTGTTGTATGCGGAGTCGTCATCATCATCTTTCTTCGAGTAGTATGCTTAAACATAAATTGTAGGCTGCTATCTAACATTCATTGTTATGAATAGGTGAATCAGACGCCGTCGCGATACTGGCATTAAGGAGTTGAAATGATTGATGCGCAAAATTTACCGCTATTAAAGCGCTCTTGGCAGCGATCATTTGCTTCCTACTCAACATGTGAAAATCAACAGTCTGATGCTTTATTTGATCAATTACTGGCAGCTTACACAGAGGCACAACGTCAATATCACACGCTCCAGCATTTAATTGAGTGCTTAACGAAGTTTGAATGTGTGCATGAACAAACAGATTTCCCTCGCGAGTTCGAAGTCGCGCTTTGGTTTCATGACGCCATCTATGATGTCAAAGGTCATGATAATGAAAAACGGAGTGCAATGTGGGCGAAAGAAAGTGTTTTGAGTGCGGGTAGGCCTATAGAGGAAAGTCAGCGAATTTATGATCTAGTGATGATTACGCAGCATTCAGCGCTGCCCAAAACAAAGGACGAGAAGATTCTAGTCGATATCGACTTATCAATTCTGGGTGAGCAAGCCGAGCGCTTCGATGAATATGATCGACAGGTGCGGCAAGAGTACGCATGGGTACCTGATCATGTCTTTAAGGAAAAGCGGCGGGAGATACTGACCCATTTTTTAGCACGACCGCAAATCTTTAATTCTGAGTATTTTCTTAATAATTTCGAGGTGCGCGCGCGGGAAAATTTACAGCGGGCTATCGCCCAGCTAACCGTTGTATAAGAAAATTGGGTGAGCATTAATACGCCAAACTCACCAATCTTCACAGAGGACTAACACTTGTATTAGCTGCAAATTCCCTCATAACACAGTATAATTACAGCCTTTGTTTTCTGCCGTGTTCAAAAAAGACGCGGTTTGATGCTCAATCGCACAACCACTGTAGCAAAAAAATAGGACAGACCATGACATATGTTCAAAAAGGTAAACTTGAAGTTGCCCAAGAGTTATACGACTTTATCGAACAAGACGCATTGCCAAAT
>CAYJTU010000172.1:0-8294 GCA_964373105.1 uncultured Moraxellaceae bacterium
GCGTCGCCAGCTGCATCGTCTGCTCGATGCGGCAGCGGGTGGGATCGCGATGATTACCCTGGAATTAGAAAACCCAACGGGTTATGGTCGTATCGTGCGCGATCGCAAGAATTTGATTACGCGAATCGTGGAACAAAAAGACGCAAGCGACAAAGAAAAAGCGATTCGTGAGGTCAACACCGGCATCTATGCCGTGGATAATGCCCTGCTCCATCGCTGGCTGCCCCAATTGTCCAATGACAATGCGCAAGGCGAATACTACCTCACTGACATCGTGGCCCTGGCCTCCAAAGACGGCCTTGAGATTGGCAGTATTCAACCTGAATATGTTTTTGAAGTGGAAGGCGTCAATGATCGTTTGCAACTGGCAGGTTTAGAACGACAATGGCAACTGCACCAAGCTGCGCAACTGATGAAATCGGGTGTGACCTTACTTGATCCGGCTCGCTTTGATCTGCGTGGGCATTTATCCGTAGGCCAGGATGTCCAAATCGATATCAACGTGATCATCGAAGGCGATTGCTACCTCGGTGATGGTGTACAAGTTGGCGCCGGCTCACATCTCAAAAATGCGCGCGTCGGCGCAGGAACAAAGATATTGCCCTATAGCATCCTTGATGATGTCACCGTGGGGGCGAATGCTGCGATTGGGCCTTTTGCCCGTCTACGTCCAGGCACGGAGCTGGCTGATGATACTCATATCGGCAACTTTGTCGAAGTCAAAAACAGTCGGGTCGGCCGTGGCAGCAAAGCCAATCATCTTGCCTATATTGGCGATGCGCTAATCGGCTCCGGCAGCAATATCGGTGCGGGGACCATTACTTGTAATTATGATGGTGCCAACAAGCACCAGACCGTGATCGGCTCACAAGCTTTTATCGGCTCAAACAGCTCACTGGTCGCGCCTGTCAACATTGGTGATAACGCCACCATCGGTGCGGGCTCTGTGGTCACCAAAGACGTGCCTGCAGGTGCGCTGGCTGTTGCGCGGGGTTTACAACGCGTGATTGAAGGGTATCAACGCCCCAAGAAGAAGATGTAACAAAACATTGCAAATATGAATTGATTGCAAATTGCTTATGATTTAACCTTATCAGCTAATAACTGTTGAATTTATTTTATGAATAGTCGCGTGTGCAGATCATCTCTCACCGCGATTAATCGGTAGGAAAACATCTATGTGTGGAATCGTCGGCGGAATCGCGGAACGTAATGTGGCGCCCATTTTGGTTGAAGGGTTGAAACGCCTCGAATACCGCGGTTACGACTCCGCTGGTGTTGCTCTCATTGATCATGGCGACATCATCCGTGAGCGCCAAGTCGGTAAAGTCGCTGTGCTTGAAAGTGCGGTCATCGGCAAGCAATTGCACGGCTCATTAGGCATTGCTCATACCCGCTGGGCCACCCATGGTGAGCCTTCCGTCGTCAATGCACATCCCCATACGTCGGGGACGATTGCCGTCGTGCATAACGGGATCATTGAAAACTATGCAGTGCTTAAAGCAGAGCTGCAAGCCGAAGGCTTTGTCTTTACCTCGCAAACCGATACGGAAGTGGTTGCTCACCTCGTGCATCGCGCGATGCATACCCATTCAACACTACTGTCTGCCGTTCAATCCGTCATTCCCCTGCTGCATGGTGCGTATGCCCTCGGCGTGGTCAGCAGCCAAAATGCCAATGAATTGATTGCGGTACGTGCCGGTTCACCCCTCGTCATTGGACTCGGCATCGGCGAGAACTTTGTCGCCTCAGATCAAATGGCGCTGCTCCCAGTCACCAATCGCTTTATCTATCTCGAAGAGAAGGATGTGGTGCGCTTGACCCGCGATAGCATTGAAATCTATCAAAATGGTGTACTGACCAACCGTGCCTCGCATGAGATCGATGCCAGTGACAGCGCCAGCGATAAAGGTGGATACAAGCACTACATGCTCAAAGAAATCCATGAGCAAACTGATGCCCTGACTCGCACTTTAGCTGCGGGAATCACCGGCGACAGCTTGCACCATGACTTTTTGGGTGAACAAGCGCATCGCTTAGCCCACGTGAAGCAAATCCAAATCATCGCTTGTGGTACCAGTTATCACGCGGGGATGGTAGCGCGCTATTGGTTTGAGAAACTCCTCAAAGTGCCGTGCCAAGTCGAAATCGCCAGCGAATTCCGCTATCGCGAGCCGGTGGTCCTGCCGAATACCTTGTTGGTCTGTATTTCACAATCGGGTGAAACTGCGGATACCTTGGCTGCACTGCGTGATGTCAAAGCACAATCAACACCTGAAGATCACCTGCTGTATTTGGCGCTGTGTAACGTCAAAACCTCATCGCTGATTCGCGAAACCGATTTGCACCTGCTCACGCAAGCGGGTGTTGAAATTGGCGTGGCATCGACCAAAGCCTTCACCACCCAGCTTGCAGCGCTGATGCTGCTGGTACTGAAAGTCGGTCAGGAACAAAATCGTCTGACCGCAGCGGAATCAAGCAGCATCATCGAACAATTGTGGCATGTCCCGAACGCGGTCAATGAAGCATTGGCGCTCGACCCCTTGATTGAAAAAATGTCGCATGCTTTCGTTGAACGTCGTCATGCGCTGTTCTTAGGTCGCGGCATCGAATACCCGATCGCTTTGGAAGGCGCCCTTAAACTTAAAGAGATCTCGTACATTCACGCCGAGGGTTATGCCGCCGGTGAGCTCAAACACGGCCCGCTGGCACTGGTCGATAAAGACATGCCCGTCGTGGTACTCGCCGCGCAAGATGATCTACTGGACAAACTCAAATCCAACATGCAAGAAGTGCAGGCACGTGGCGGTGAATTGTTTGTATTTGCCGATGTTGATAGCGAAATCAAGTCAGAGCCACGCGTCCACGTGATCTCTGTGCCGAAGATTTCTGGGCTAGTCGCACCGATCGTCTACAGCATCCCGATGCAACTGCTGTCTTATCATGTCGCTGTGCTGCGTGGCACAGACGTGGATCAGCCACGTAATTTGGCGAAGAGTGTAACGGTGGAGTAATGTGCCAAAGAACTCTCCCACAACGATGTGGGAGAGTTTTCTAATTGAGCACCCTATCCCGTGACACTCGGCGTACTCAGTTCTATATGCCCGGCAAAGCGTCTCAGAAATAAACTGTCGATATTAATCGTGGCGGTAAAATCATACCAATTCTCGGTATACCACTCCGTGTTCCAAAAGTCAGAAACCGTGGCGCCAGGTGCGACCGTGTAGGTCCAAGGACCATCGCCGCGATAAGCATTGGATTTTACGGTCACGATGATAGGGACGGTTCCTGTATTGACCATGGTCAATATCAACTGAGCCTGATCAAATAGCGAAAAATTATAAGAAGACGTGATTTCGAAAATCGCACCTGCCCCATTAATATCTCCGACAAATCGACGTAAGAAACCATTCGGCGCATAAGTCGATAAATCATATTTCCCCGCGCCAAAAGATTGCACACTGAAATAATCTTTGACTGGGATATTCGGTGATACGTCATAGTGATAGGGCGCATCTGTGCGATAGGCATTGGGCGCAATCGCATAATGCACCGCTTGCGATCCTGTATTGCTCATTTCAATCCAAAACCGGCCTGCGCTTTTCTCGATAGATGAGGTTGCATTCGGTTGGTATGGCAGTGCCCGCGCAGGCTTTGTCCCACTTTCTGGGATAGGCATGGATTGAACGGTGGGTGCGGCTGGATAAGGCAAACTACTCGAACACTGACTATTGGCAGCGGCCAGAGCTGTCGCGGTATTGGGCATCGCAGGGACGGTTAATGATGTCGAACTAAAATCGAGTGCGGAGGTGAGATCTCCGCATAGTTTTCTACGCCAAGCAGAGATATTGGGTTCTTGCACACCCGTCCAAACTTCGAGGAAACGTAAAACTGATGTATGATCAAATACCTGTGAACAAACATTTCCGCCTGTGCTCCATGGCGATGCAACGATCATCGGCACACGAGCACCCAGCCCAATGGGTGTACCATTAACAAACTCATCAGGCGTACCAGCAGGTGGAGATGGCGGTAGAACATGATCAAAATAGCCATCATTCTCATCATAATTGATAATAAAAACGGTCGAGGCCCAAACATTTGGATCTGCGGTTAAAGCGCTCAGGAGCTTACTCATCATATCCGCACCTGCAGCAGGCGCATGATTTGGATGCTCTGAAGCAATTTCAGGCGCTAAAACCCAAGAAACCTGAGGCAAGGTGCCATTTAAAACATCGGCTTTTACAGCGGAAATCACATCATTAACCGTGTTATTCGTCAGGTTAGGGACAGATTTCATCGCACGATCATATAGTGGCGTTCCCGGTGCCGCATTTTTAAAAGAAGTAAACCATGCAAGCGCATTATCATCATAGTTGTCACTGGTTTTTTGATAGATTTTCCAACTCACACCTGCAGCTTGTAAGCGCTCAGGATAGGTCGTCCACTTAAACCCTGCCGGAGGCTCTGTATTGTCGATGATCGGTCCACCGCCAAGTCCTTGGGGATCGATCGTGCCCGTCATTGAATAAAGTCGGTTTGGATTAGTCGCCCCCATCACCGAACAAAAATATTGATCACAGACCGTAAAGGCATCTGCAAGCGCATAATGGAAAGGAATTTCGCTGCGCGTAAAATACCCCATGGTATTTTTGCCCTTCGCAGCAACCCAATTGTTGTACTTCCCATTATTCCAAGCCGAATGTCCACCATTCCATGAGTGATCTAAGCCATAACTGCATTGCGCTTTTGTTGCACCCGTGTCCAAACGGAAAGGCAGTGTACCCGCTTGGTTAAATACGGTTTGTCCATTCACTTGGACAAATGGGGACTTATCACCATAGCCACGAACCCCTTTCATATTACCGAAGTAATGATCAAATGATCGATTTTCTTGCATGAAGATCACGACATGTTTAACCGCTGACAATGTCGAACCCGAAGGACTAATCGCCAATGCATTTTTAATGGAAAGCGGTAATGAGGCAATTGCAGCAACTGAAGCAGCGCCTGATATAAATTTACGACGATTAAAATCCATAGATCTCACCTACCTAAATGAGTGCAACTCGGAATTTTGGACAGGCGCTAAAAATGAGCAAGTCCGCTGATAACATTGATTTCTAAAACATCCGACAAGTCTAAAGCGTATGTATTTCTGTTTTATTGCAAATAATTCTGCATTATCAGAAAGTTAAGTATCAGTACTCGTATTGAGGGAAAAATACTCACCGGGGGAAAACTGGTTCGAACCAGCTTTATTAAAAATGCAAATTAAGTGCCAATTTCGACAAAGAAAATTAATTTTATGAAAATTTTTTACATGATTATCGTGAATTAAGAGTTAGGAATGATTCCATAATAAAAGATATTTATAATGAGTGTGTTACGACGATCAAAAGCCCAGAAAGTAAAACGATATTTGCAAGCCATGCTCTGGTCGTCATTTTTTCTTTGAGAAAAACAACGCCCAAGATGACACCGATAGGAATGCTTAACTGACGAAACGCGACCGCATAGCCGACATTACTGACAAACATATAGCTAAATAAAACCAAAGCATATGTTCCCGCCATGACCACCCCTGCCAATATTGCAACATGGCCCTGCTGTACAAACGTAGTTTTAAGTTTGGATCTTTGTTTTGAGGAAAGTAGCACCATACTCAGCACAACTAACGTTGATAAACCCTGGCATGCCGCATAGAAAATAGATAATGTCCACTTCTCCTCTGATGGCAACTCATTTCGGAGCATCTGTAATGCCTGATAGTCAATCAATGAATAAGCAACTGTCCCCAATGCCGCAATAACCGCAAAAACGATTGCACGTCCCTTATGCAATGAGTCTGCATCGAACTTTAATAAGCTCAACATGCTCACAGTGACTAAGACCATACCCAAGACAGCCGGAAGTGACAGCAACTGATTAAAAATGAGGAAACTGCCCATCGGCACAATGAGTACAGGCAAAGCACGGGCGATCGGATAACTTAACCCCAAAGAACCATACTTATAAGCACCACTTAGCCCCACCATATAAATCGTTTCAGCGATCCCGGCAAAAACGACCACTCTCCAATACGAGAAAGGCAAGGAACTCATCCATTTCACTTTCAAAAAAATGATGGGTAGATACAAAATAGCCGAGGCCCAAACCGCGATGATATAAAATGATATGCCTGCATTGGCTGCACGTTTACCAAATAAGTTCCAAGCAGCGTGAGCAATTGCAGAGAGGGTTAATAGCAGTATTGCAAAGATGGACATAAGCACATAAAACCTGCAATGTCTTGATCAGATCATTGCATTTCGATCATTCAAGGAAAAGGAAATATCAGAAGTAAAATACTGAATCAAGCATGCTCCTAATCATATAGATGCATGCTTGACCCTACTCGCCTGTAAAATTAAAAACTATATTGCAAACGCATGGCGGCGGATTTACCACTGTCATCACGATTTGCGGCTGCAACATCGGACGTCGTGATATTTTGTAGATTAAACATGAGTTTTACGTTTTTATTGGCATACCAGTTTAAACCGAGAAGATATACGTCCGCTTCTTTTGTGATGTTTTGTTCAGCTTTGACATGTTGGTAGCGCCCCACGACTTCCCATGCGCCGCCCTTACTGGTTGGATTGATATTTGCAAATTTACCCGCACTGGCTTTATAAACACGCGACTCACCCGTCAAGGTGTACGTGCCCATGATGTAATAAGATGAAACTTTGGCATCGACTGTTTTAGTATCTGCACTTGTCAAATCACGATACAGGTATTCAGCTTGTACGGAGAATGGACCATTCATATACGCAGCTTCAAGGAGGCCCGTGCGATCCGAGTTAAAGTTTCCTGTGGCAAAAACGATGCCATCAGATTTTTTCGCACCCAATGTGCTCTTAGCAGCGTACTTGCCGACATCGATATTGGCATCATCTAAAGAAATACCGAAATGCAGTGCTTCGGTTTTCTCAGCAATAGGCGCATAAGTAAAGCGGCCATCAAAGCCATAGCGGGTATTTTTCGATGTGGTCGTATCGCCGTTATCATACAGAGACACACCCCAGCTCATGTTTTTATAGCCTTTACCCAATGCGAACTGCTGGCTGGTTTCCGTATCCCCTGCACGAGTCAGTTCATAAAGTGCTGCACGTTCTATGGTAGAAATTGCTCCTGAACTGGTCGATTGCTCCAGACCAAATGGACGAACATCACGACCGAGTGTAATGTTGGCGACATCCCAACCGGTATATTTTACAAACAAGGTATTCCATTCAAAGTTAGACGTGCCACCTTGATCGGCGGTTCCATTCATGATGGCTTCAAAGTACCAATCTTTATAGGCCGTCCCCGATACCCCGAAATAACCACGACGCACGTACGTATCGGTACGCGATTTATCATTGGTGGCATTATTGAGTACACCGCTTGAATAAGACGTGTCTAAATTCATGCGTCCTTCAACATTAAAGCTAAATTGATTATCTGCAGTTTTTACCCCAAAGCCGCCGTCGGTGCGAACAACGAGATCCGGCCCCTCAGTGGAAACAATACCTGCTTGGGCCGTTGTCGCGATAATACTTAAAAGCATAGATGCCGCTAACACATTTAAATTAAAAACTTTTTTCATAACTTTATCCCCTTAAAAACGATTTATTTGTATGAGTAAACTCATTTCAGTCCAAAACAATCACCACAAAACACAGCAAACCACCAATCGCACGGCAACGATTTACGTCACTGTTTGATGCCAATCACTTTCTTCAAAGCGTACAAAACCACTTCTTTCGATCAATCGAAAAAATGAAATCAATAACAGGGTGGATCTTTGTTACAGCAGAGCGCTTATGCGATGACTACCCATCCATTTGCCGCCAGCTTTGGGTTTTCTGCAGAAGTGTCCTGGTCAGTAGCCAATGCACAACTTTTACAGCAGCAGAGGTCGCTAAAATCAATACACCCATCGCAGCCGCAGCCGCAGTGTCACCAGCATCATCCATATTCAAAATGGCCACGGAAGCAAGCGATGTGTCTGGGGTATACAAGAAGATAGCCGTGGAAACTGTCGTCATCGCCGTGACAAACAGATAAACAGATATATCCAAAATTGCAGGTAAGCACACCGGAATATACACACGCCACAAGGTCTTTGGCACGGATACCCCAAGGCTTTTCGCCGCATTATCCAGTTGCGCTGGGATCTGTTTGATCGCCGCGACAGCTGTTAAATGAGGGACCGTGTAATAATGCACGATGGTTGAGATCACCATGATATACATGGTGCCGTTCAA
>CAYJTU010000173.1:0-8240 GCA_964373105.1 uncultured Moraxellaceae bacterium
CTCTTGTTCTTCGGTTGAAAGCACTGACCAGTCTTCCAGACTTAAACCGACTTCATTACCGCTGATAGCAACACCTACAGTCCAGCATCCTGCATTCAAACCTTCTTCGATACCCACAGGCGTATCATCAACCTTGACCACAGCCGCAATGTTTTGCACACCGAGCGCCATCAAGTTCTTCCACAGCATATCGGGATATGGGCGACCACGTTCGACATCACTAGCCGTGACGGTTGCATCAGGGGTAAAGCCTTGTTTCACTGCTTCAGGCAACAAAGCTTCGAGCATGATGCGTGCATAGCCGGTATTACTGCCAATTTGGTAGCCACGCTCGCGGATTTCTGCAAAGGTTTCAAGTGCGCCTGGTAACAACTGCGCACAGCGCGGAATTGACTTCAGTTGATACGGAATAAAGTCATGGTAGAGACGATCAATATCGGTAGTCGTGGCAACTTGGCCATGCTGCTTTTGCCATTCTGCTGCGATACGAGGCATAGCCAGCAAAGCTGCAACATGTTCACGCTTTTCCAGTCCCATCGGCGCACGGGCTTCTTGCTCGGTAATCGGTACAGCATTCTCTTCAAACAATGCCATAAAAGCGAGAATCGGGGCGCGAGATCCAAAATCGACAGTGGTGCCAGCCCAATCAAAAACGATGGCTTGCAGTGATCCAGTGTACTGGCGGTGATAACGATAAGACATATAAACCTCAAGTTCTCATAAATGATGATGGGATAATGGGTTGACTGATTGACATGGGTTGATCGAGGATAATTTTCTTCAACAGTGGTCGATAAGATGCAAAAGCGGCAGGTTTTACATCAGTCCTTTTGGCATGGTCATCTAGCTTGCGCAGTGTCACCGCATCTTCAAACCAGCGTGATCGCTGGAATGCAAAGACTTGTTCAGTGCTCATCAGACCACCTTGCAGTGATAAACTTAAACGTGATGCATCGCTTAAATGTGAGTGGTATTCCGTGTCAACCGTACAGCGATAGCGCTTGACGGCAACATGAAGCGCGATCGGAACATACACCGCTTCAGGAAAGACCTTGGCAAGCCAAGCTGATCCGCGTTGTTCATGTTTGGTGTCTATGCCGAGCTCAGCGATATCATCAGGCTCATCACCCAGTAAATGCCCGATATCATGAAGGAGGGCTGCAGCGACCAAGTGTTCGCTATAATTCAGATCGACTGCGAGTTGCGCGCTTTGGAGCATATGATCCAATTGGCTCACGCCCTCACCATAATGTGCAAGTCCCCGTGTATGCATCAGCGTACTCAATTGATCGAGCCAAGCATCAATCAATGCAGAGTCTGCCATGATTTGTTCACGGGTGAGATGCTCGGTACTCATACGGAAATTCGATCCATTCCAAAGGTTGTACATACACTTTCCATCGCAGCCAGTAAGCGCACCATATCTGCGGGGTAAACCTCACCGATATTGCCGATGCGGAAGCAATCTAAGTCTGTTACCTTGCCGGGATAAATCACGAAACCATGCATCTTGAGCTGCTCATAAAGGTGACTAAATGAGAAGTTTTCAACCATCGGATAAAGAAAAGTGGTAATGATCGGAGAGTGCCAAGCATGGTTTTCAACAACCAGTTCGAATCCCAAAGCCAGCATGCCTTCGACCAATACGCGTTGATTTTCGCTATAGCGTGCATAGCGCGCTGTAATGCCACCTTCTTGATCCAGTTCAAGCATTGCCTGATGAAAGGCGTGCACCACATGAGTCGGTGAGGTAAAGCGCCATTTACCGTTTTGCTGCTCCATGGTCTGCCATTGATCAAAAAGATCTAAACTGACTGAGCGTGCTATACCTGCGCAGTCTAATAATGCATCGCGTTTTGCGATCACAAAACCAAAACCAGGCACACCTTGGATGCATTTATTGGCGCTTGAGATCAGGAAGTCGATACCCCAATCTGCAACATCAATTGGTACACCCCCAAATGAGCTCATGGCATCAACGATCCAGATTTTGCCCGCATTTTTGACGACTACACCAATCTCTTGGACTGGATTTAACATCCCCGTTGTGGTTTCACAGTGGACACATGCCACATGTGTGATTTCAGGTTCTTGAGCAAGGCGTTCAGCAACCTGCTTAGCATCAGGTTGATTGAGTTCAGATACGCGTAGTACCGAGGTTGAAATCTGCAAGCGTGTTGCCATCTGCACCATGCGTTCGCCGTAAGCACCGTTCACAATGATCAAAATGCGCCCAGCATTGGGCACCACTGAACCCAAGACAGATTCTACTGAAAAACTGCCGCTGCCTTGCATCAGCACAGCAGTGTAGTCTGAGGTTTTTGAGGTGGCTAATCTGACCAGTCGGCTGCGAATGTCTTGAATCAGATTGTTATATTCTGCATCCCAAGTACACCAATCACGGAGCATGGCTGCTTTCACCGTAGCAGATGTCGACAGTGGACCTGGGGTCAGCAGCAAATAAGGATTTTCGGGTAAAACGGTAGTAGACATTCCAGGCACCATAAGAGTGAACATGCTGTTGAAACTGACGAAATTGCAGTTTTAAAGCAGCAATAATTTAGCACAAATGCAAACTGGTATAAACCAGATTGAGTAAAATATAATATTAAATATTTATGAAAGGTGCATAAACATTAATCGTCAATATTTCATAAGATATTGTTTATAAGAAAGCTATTGATGAACCCGGGTCCAGTCGTCATACCTTTTCCAGCAATCGAGCTAACAATATGAATGTTAGGGTCTGGTTCGGCGGTAAAAACAGGATCAGTTGGATGAGTCAGGTAGTAACCGTTCCAGCGCTCTTGGATCGCGGGTAACGTGATCCCCAATTGGTCATGACAATAATCAGTGATAAATCGATTCAATCCCTCACGCTGATGGAACTGAGGTGCTTCATCAAGCGGATGGTATTCATGGCTATCGCCAATAATTAAGCTACCATCTGCAGTTTGCTTAATCAAAATATGGATGCCATAAGCATCGACGATCTCTGGTACTGAGGCCTGCATCAATGTGTTGAAACTTGGACAAATTTCAAAGGCTGGATAACGACGTATCGATAGTCCTGAATAAAGGGAAGCATTTAAGGATTGATGAAAGGGCAGTGTTTTTGCCATTTGCAGCGTACAGCGCTTTAAACCTGCATCTTTCAATACATTTGGATAAAGAATGTCAGTAACATCACCATGCGCAATCAGCATTTTCTTGGCTGAGAAATACTGACCATCGGCCAATGTGAGTGAAACATGACGGTCAGCACTGCGGACTTGAGTCACGCAAGCATTTGTTAAGACACGGATATTATGATGAGTGCGGGCAAGGTCAAGCAGCGCATTGCCGACTAGACTGGGTTCAACTGAATAATCTTCAGTCAGTAATAATCCACCCTTTAATCGATCAGTATTAAGATATTGATAATTTTGAGCAAGCTGATCTTTACTGACGAGTTGACTCGGAATTACATGCTTGGATGAGAGATCAGCAAACTCTTGCAGCACTTGCCACTCTGTATTGCTATTGGCGAGATATAGGCCATCGCGCTGCTGAAAGGAAATATCGGTTTCGGCTTGAATCTCTTGATAAAACTTTCGTGATTCAAGGGCGTATTGCCGCCAGATTCCCTCTGGGTGGCTGAGAGTAGACGTGCCAACCATACCGAAATTACGTCGAGTTGCGCCTACGGGTACCGCATTTCTTTCAAACAGGATGACGCGTAGACCTGCATTGGCCGCTTGAATTGCTGCCGACAAACCTAAAATACCCGCACCGACAATCAATAAATCGGCTATTCGTGCTGATGGTGAACTCATTGAATAAATACTCAAAATTTATGATTTATAAATAATTAATTGTATAAATCATGGGTGAAAACAGCATGGCAGGGACTACCATGCTGTGTTGTTTACGGATTAAATTGATGCTTTACCGAGCTCAGGATCGCTGACCGTGGCTTTTCCTGTTTCTACGCGCCCTGCAAAGCGGCGATAGAATTCGGGATGCTCATCACAGGTGACCTCAAAGTCATACCATTGACCACTGCCCGCAAGATCAAAGTGGACATCTGTTAAGCTGCCAGCCGCTACTGTTGAATGCCAAGGACCATCTGTGCGATAGGCCTTAGGCGAGATGTGGAAGTGACATAGGACCTTACCGCTGTTAAGCAAGTTTAAATAAACATTGCCGTTGGTGATGTCATAACACACACGAATTTCTGGGCTAGAAATCGAGCTATTTTGTTCAGTACGTAGATTGCCGCGGAAGTGGCGATGAAATCCATTTGGACCCAATACCCAAAGATCATAGCGACCAGAATCATCATTAATTGCATCCCATACGTCATCCAGTTGCTTCCCTGCTTCAACCATATAGCGACGAGGTATACGATCGAGATGGAAGCGGTCATAAACATGGAACACAGCGCCGACACTTCCCGTATTTGAAAACAGCAACTGCAGTTTTCCGGCCACTGTCGTGCTTCTGGCACTCACATGGAGTTCATAAGGTAAGGCCCGTGATGGGCGTGTTCCTGTATCTTGTGTCGGCATGCAGCGAATCAGTGGTCCACCCAGTGCAAAAAGCGGTAGTGAATATTTTTCTTGATTCTGACGAATCTGATCAACGGTTTCTTTGCTCGAACTGCCATTCATTGTCGGCAATGCTTCATTGTTGGGGTTGGAAAAGTTAAATGCACTGGTCAGGTCTCCACAAACTGATCGGCGATATTGACTGATGTTGGGCTCCTGTACGCTAAACCGTTGTTCAAGAAACCTTAAAACCGAGGTGTGATCGAAAACTTGTGAGTTCACCCATCCACCACGGCTCCATGGCGAAATGACCAGCATGGGGACACGTGGTCCTGGACCGTAGACGCGTTTATCTGGTGTGGGTTGTGCGGTGCTACCTGGAGGTTTAGGGTGAGTGAAGCGTTCAAAGGCGATTTCACTTTTTGGCAATGTTGCTTTTCCAGCTGCTGTACCATCTGGATTTAATGATGGAGCCGATGGGGAGGGGACGTGATCAAAATAACCATCATTTTCATCAAAGTTGACTAAAAATACGGTTTTACTCCAAACATCTGGATTTGCAGTTAATGCATCCAGGATCTCTTGCATATACCAACCCCCTTGGATAGGGCTTGAGCCTGAAGGATGCTCACAGTAATCATAGGGTGCAGTTATCCAAGAGACTTGTGGAAGATTACCTGTTCTGATGTCGTCTTTAAATGATGCAAGAAAACCACCATCTGGCATGGTGTTAGCTATGCCTTTGTAGAGTGGTTGCGTTAGATCAATGCTTGAATCATAAGCAGGTGAAGCTGTGTCGTTGCTGACAGGTTTTCCCGAAGCTTCATTTGCTTTGCGATATTGTTTGAAACAAGCGAGGGCATTGTCTCCAAAGTTATCTGGCATATTCTGATAAGTCTTCCAGCTTACACCCGCTTCTTGTAAGCGTTCAGGATATGTTTTCCACTCATTACCGACGGATGATGGACCGATGCTATCCCATTCGTTGATAACGGCTGCAACCCCGGCTGCTGTTGGGCCATTGGTGCCTGTAGAGTGCATAATCCGATTGGGTACTGTGCCTGCGTGAACACCACAGTGGTAGGCATCACATATCGTGAATGCATTTGCCAGGGCATATTGGAATGGCACCTCAGCTTCTTTGAAATATCCCATTGCGCGATCTGTTTTGGCGACTACCCAAGAGGCCATGCGTCCATTGTCCCATGCTTGCTGTGCATCACCCCAAGAGTGGGGTACACCGCCCGCACGCTGGGCATTCCCTATGCTACTATCAAGGTGAAATGGCAGACTATAAATTCCTGGTACGCCGGTACCCTGCTGCCAGACCTTACGTCCATCTGGCAACGGAATAGGGAAGCGATCACCGAAGCCTCTAACCCCTTTTAATGCGCCAAAATAGTGATCAAATGAGCGGTTTTCCTGCATTAAAATCACGACGTGTTCGACATCATTGATACTGCCAGTACTGCAGTTTGCTGGAATCGCCAGCGCACGCTGAATGGCAGGAGGAAATGCAGAAAGCACCGCCAATGCACTGACACTTTTTGCAGATGAGCCCAGTAGTTTGCGTCTCGAAATATTCGTCATGATCAGTCCCTAGTCTGAATAAGAGTTCGTGTCTTAAGCATCAAAAAGATATGGCTCAAATCGAATCAACCCCATTTGAGCGCTAATTCGTTTGTTACGGTGCGCAGTGAACAACTGGTGCGCCATTGACTGCTGGATGACATGGGTCAACAGGTGGATTAGGCGTGCCTGGACCTGTGGGGGGTGTCGTAGGTGGTGTGGTCGGGGGTGTCGAGCCCGAATTAATGGCACCAATAAGGACAACCGCGCCAATGATCAGCGCTGCGATAATTGCTGTGGTGGTATTAAATAATGCTGTCAAGAAACTCCACACGATGTATCTCCTTGATTGGATGATGGGTGTGCATGATTTAAATCATGCTGGGTAAACGCCTTTAGTCATTTACCCAGTTGGAACTTGTCGAGATCTTTTCTTTTTAGAAGTTGTATTGCAGGCGGAAAGCGGCAGATTTGCCAGAGTCATCACGGTTTTTTGCGGCAACATTATCCGTACCGATGCTTTGAACGTTCAGCATGGCTTTTACGTTTTTGTTGGCATACCAGTTCAGACCCAGTAAGTAAACATCCGCTTCTCTCGTGATATCTTGATCCGCGGTCACGTGCTGATAGCGAGCAACCAGTTCCCAAGCACCATAAGAGTCTGTTGGGTTGATGTTGGTGAATTTACCCGCACTGGCTTTATAACCACGCGATTCACCAGTTAGGGTGTAGGTGCCCATGATGTAATATGCCGATACTTTTGCATCGATCGTCTTTGCATCAGCACTGGCCAAGTCACGACGGAAATATTCACCTTGTACTGAGAAGGGGCCATTCATATAAGCCGCTTCAACCACACCAGAGCGATCTGAATTAAAGTTGCCAGTGGCAAAGACGATACCGTCAGATTTCTTCGCACCCAAAGTGCTTTTTGCATCATATTTGCCGACATCGATATTGGCATCATCTAAAGATAGACCCAGATGCAACACTTCATTTTTCTCAGCAATCGGTGAGTAGGTAATGCGTCCATCATAGCCATAGCGGGTGTTTTTCGATGTGGTGGTATCGCCGTTATCATAGACAGACACCCCCCAGCTCATGTTTTTATACCCTTTGCCTAGAGCAAACTGCTGGCTGACTTCGGTATCGCCTGCACGGGTCAATTCGTAGATGGCAGCACGTTCTATCGTCGAGATTGCACCAGAGCTGGTTGATTGCTCTAAACCGAATGGGCGAACATCGCGACCAAGTGTGATGTTGGCAACATCCCAGCCGGTGTATTTAAGAAACAAGGTGTTCCATTCAAAATTAGACGTGCCGCCTTGATCAGCAGTTCCGTTCATGATGGCTTCAAAGTACCAATCTTTATACGCAGTACCAGATACCCCGAAATAACCCCGACGCACGTAGGTATCGGTGCGACCTTTATCATTGGTTTTGTTATTAAGCACGCCATTTGAATAAGAGGTATCTAAATTCATCCGTCCTTCAACATTAAAGCTGAATTGGTTATCTGCAGTTCTGACCCCGAAGCCACCATCGGTTCTGACGACGAGATCAGCACCCTCAGTAGAAACGATCCCTGCATGCGCAAAAGTGGTGACTATACTTAATAGCACAGCACCCGATAACATATTTAAATTAAAAAGATTTTTCACAGCATTCCCCTAAACATTATTGAAAAATAAAAACATAAACTACGGAAAAAAACTAAAAAACATCTACAACGCTTTATGCCCAAAACTTTCTTTCAGACGTAAAAAACCACTTCTTTCGATGACTCGAAAAAATTGAACAAAACAGCCAGTTGAAAACTTAAATTACGATAGCGATATGTAAGCCATCAAAAAGACATTCGATGAGCTTATCCATCATGTTGGCGCCATCGTTGAGTGCGATTTAAAAGCTGACTGGTGATGAGCCAGTGGAGGATTTTGACCGCGAGGGACGTCGCCAAAATAAGCACACTCATCGCAGCGGCCGGTGCCGTATCCGAGGGTCGGCTGGGATTCGTGTAAAATTCCGAAAAACAAACTATAAGTAATTGTTTTATATTTTTTTATCTAAATATTTCCTTTACCCACCACACGCCCAGAATTAACTTCTTCATGTAAATTGTGGGGTGAAATTTGCTCCACT
>CAYJTU010000174.1:0-5178 GCA_964373105.1 uncultured Moraxellaceae bacterium
ATTATGAATTGGGCAATACGGTTTCCCCCTTTCTCCTGCTGGATCATATCGGTCCCGGCAAGCTCAAGCCGTCATCACGTCGTCAGGGCGTCCTCGACCACCCGCACCGTGGCTTTGAGACGGTGACTATCGTCTATAAAGGGGAGATTGAGCACAAGGATTCAAAGGGTGGCGGCGGTATCATCGGGGCTGGCGATGTGCAGTGGATGACTGCGGCACATGGCATCATCCATCAGGAGCTATTTAGTGAGGCCTTTACCGCGCAAGGCGGCCCCTTTGAAATGCTTCAACTCTGGGTCAATCTGCCCGCCCGCGACAAGTTGGGACCACCGCGTTATCAAAGTCTGGCCAGTGCCCAGATCCCGACCGTAGAACTCCCTGACGGGACGACAGTGCGCGTGATCGCAGGAGAGTTCAACGGCGTGAGTGGTCCTGCCGAGACGCATACCCGCATGAATGTGCTCGATGTGCGGATGCGCGCAGGACAATCGGCGCTATTTCCTGCACTGGCGGGGGATACTGCGTTGGTCTATTTGGTCTCGGGGCAGTTGCAGTTTGCGGATGCCGAGCCGATGGAGGCGGCGGGGTTGGCGGTGATGAGCAGTCATCATAGCGACTTTACGGTCGATACCCTTGAGGACAGCCGCTTTCTGGTGTTGACCGGAGAGCCTTTGAATGAGCCGATTTTTGGTCGTGGGCTGTATATTATGAATACCTTTGAAGAAATCCTACAGGCCTTTGAAGACACTAAAAATGGTCTACTGGGGTAGCCGAGTATCAGGTGCAATACGCTTGGGCTTGTTGCACCTAACGCTTACTGTTGATGAGTATAAGCACGGTTTAATTCATCAACAGCGTTTTATGCTTAATCCACCTCGTTCAAAAACAAGGTGATCGCGTGCAGCACTTCTTGTTCTTTGTCATGATGGGGAAAGTGAGAACCGTCTTTGATCATTTCCAGATGCTTTGCGCACTGGGCGAGATCAAATAGGCGCTGGGCCTGAGCCAAGCTGCCATATTCATCATTCTCGCCATGAATCACCAAGAGTGGGCATTGAACCGCCGCGATGTCATCATCAAGACGCCACGATAGAAACTCTGGCGACAGCCATGTCTCGGTCCAGGCATCCAAGACCCATTGTGTTTTAGGACCATGGTAGATCGCTAAACGTTTCAGAAATTTACCATCGTTAAAGCTGGCTTTGGCTTTGCGTATGCCCGCGATAGAAACGTCTTCGAGCATCGATTGCGCGGATTCGGTAATGACGGCTTTGCACAGCAAGGGATGCCGCGCAGCACAAGTGATCGCCATGCTGCCCCCGATACTGTGTCCCATGGCAATAAAATGGTGTATCTCCAGTTGTTTTAAGAGTTCAGGCAGAATGTCTACTGCCTCTTCCGCCACAAAATTAAAACTGAGAATGTCTTCACGCGGCGATGATTTGCCAAATCCCAAACGATCATAAGCAATCACGGTGCGTTGGGTTGCCAATGCCAGCTGTTTAGGAAAGCCTCGCCAAAGATTCACACTGCCTAGGGATTCATGAAATAAAATGATGGGCGTGGCTTTAGCGTCTTCGACGAGCCATGTTTTGACATACATGTCTTGGTCTTGAATCGTCAGTGTTTGATCTAAGACTTTAATAGTCATTACATTATGTCTCGGTCGTTTTTTGTGGTTTGATCGATTATGCTGAATACCCAGTCTAAAATTTGGTACATTTTTTGACTTCTCAGTCAGATTTAAAGGCAATCATAGCGGCAACCCTGTAATACATTTGTATAAAACCCATCAGAGAGACGTTTATGACCACGCTTTACTTTACGACGCCGGCGGGTAATCGACTGGCTTACTCGGCGTTTGGTCCAGTGGATGGGCGACCGATTCTGTTTTTTCATGGCGGTGGTCAGACGCGTCATGCGTGGGGGCGTGCGGGTGCTGCGGTGGGTGAGTTGGGCTGGCGGGCGTGGGTCGTGGATTTACGCGGTCATGGCGACAGTGATTGGGTGGCGGGGCACTATCAAAGCGAGGATTTTACCGCTGATGCACTCTCGATGATCAAGACATTGAAGCAAAAACCGGTGATCGTCGGGGCATCTTTGGGTGGTCAAACGGCATTGCTGGCCAATGCGATTGAGGAGGTCTCTGCCGCGCTGGTGCTGGTGGATATCACGCCGCGTGCTAATCCAGAAGGGATTAAGCGTATCCTTAATTTTATGACGGCGCATCTGGATGGGTTTGCGACACTGGATGAGGCTGGGGCAGCGGTGGCGGCGTATCAGCCGCATCGCAGTCAGCGCGCCAACAGTGATTCACTGACGCGCAATTTGCGCCGTCATGCGGATGGGCGCTGGTATTGGCACTGGGACCCGAACATGCTGCGGGGTGTGATTGAGCAGCGACAACTGCAGGGTCCGCATCATGATGAGGCGCATAGTGAGCATCTGTATCAGGTGATCGAGCAATTGACGCAACCGATTTTGCTGGTACGGGGCAGTGAGAGTGATGTGGTGAGCGCGGACAATCTCGATGAGTTTAGACGCCGTATCCCCCATGCGCGTGTGGTGGATGTGAGCGGTGCAGGCCATATGGTGGCGGGTGATCAGAATGATGTTTTTTTGGATGCGGTGCTGGGGTTTTTGAAGGAGGTTTGAGGGATTGGCGTAATCTTGAATAATTTAGATACTCCTCAACCCTCATTGCTTCGATACATGTCATGAACACCTAACTTTGCATTAAGCATTGACACATTATGTGAACACGCGTACTCTGAGTTTTGTAAGTTCTATTTTTAGACTAAGTCAAATCAGTGAGAGTGATTATGTCCGCAATTGCCATAAAAACAGTTGGGTCTTTCCCAGTGCGTCGAATGGATTACCAGTTCAATCATATGCCGCGCTACTGGTGTAATGATGAGTCAACATTCACGCACTTTTTCACGGCCTTATCGCTATTGTTTCCTGAAGGTGAGTCGTACTTTGTGCGCTCGGTTCGTGCCTTACGCAGTCAAATCAAAGATAACGCTCAATTGGATAAGGATATTGGCTTGTTTATTGGGCAAGAGGCGATGCATTCCAAGGAACACCATGCCTTTCACGTGAGTGCTCAGCAATTCAACTTAGATCCAGAATCATTGGAAAAAGTAACAGGGGTTATTCTCAAAGCCATCGAAAAAGTTGCTGGGAAAAAATTCAATCTGCTGGTGACTGTAGGCTTAGAACACTATACGGCGGTGCTCGTTGCGACGATGATGACGTCGACTAATGAATTGATGAGAGATGAAACTATTCGGAATTTGTGGTTATGGCACAGTGTCGAAGAGTCTGAACATAAAGCCGTTGCATTTGATTTATATCAGCATTTATATGGGTCAGGTTTAAGCGCTTATCTGTCCAGAGTGGCTGTTTATACGTTTAGTCTGATTATGATTACAGCGATGTCTAACGCTTTTATGCTTGTATTGATGAAACGCGATAAGCAGCTTTTAAATTTTAAATCATGGAAAAAATTTGCTGCTTTTGGTTTACAGGAATACAAAATATTCTTTCCAAAATTTTTAGAATATTACCGACCCAGTTTTCATCCGAATGATATTGATGAGGGTGAGTTGGTCGCCAAGACTAAAATAAAAATCGGAATTATTTAGGCTGAAGTTAGCAAACGTAGGGTAGGTTTAAGCCAGCGGTGGTATTGGAGAAAAGTAATCTTTTATCGGATGTCGTGCGTGTCTTATATGAGCTTGGTGCAATGCGCTTGGACGTATTGCACCTGACGTTTACTGAGTGACTAAACCAGTGTTTATTTCGTCAGTTGACCGCTGCAATGTCCGCTTTCAGCGAGGTCATATTCTTGAATCGCTTTTTTGCCCGTTGCGTCATCAACCTGTCTGAGGTTGGCTCCGCCTACAAAAACACCGATTTTGATATATTGCTCAAAGAAGTATTGTTTACCTGCATCTAGCTTCATCACCAAGTTATTGG
This sequence comes from uncultured Moraxellaceae bacterium, assembly GCA_964373105.1. Lineage (GTDB taxonomy): Bacteria > Pseudomonadota > Gammaproteobacteria > Pseudomonadales > Moraxellaceae > Aquirhabdus. Next base: position 3,982 of record CAYJTU010000174.1, read on the forward strand.
GCGAGAATTCGGATTCGGTCGAGATGGTGTGTTCTTTATCCCCTGCAACTTCTTCGTAGAAAAATACGCCGCGTGCAGTTTCACCCACACATTTTCCATCGATCCAGAGGTCTTTTTTCAATGATACGCCAGCGACTGAATCGGAACGATATAAGTAGACGCCTGCATTGCCAGCACTGGGTGCTTGGAGTTGCTTAACCTGTTTTGCTCGTTCTACACTGGCTTTAGGTACTGAAGCACACCCCACAAAAAACAAAGATACCGCAATAATCAGTAATTTTTTATTTAACACGTTAAATCTCACTAAAATAAATATATGAAGTCGTATAAACCACTCTAAATAATAAACTTAAAAAGAGATGCTGTGTTGACCATGCGGAAAATTATTCAGCCAAATTTTTCCCTATAGATACTCTAAGTACCCCACATAAGACGACCCGACGCACTCGAAACCCATCCTTTGGTAGAGCGCGACTGCGGGGCGGTTGTCGATGTCGACGATCAAGTGGGCGGTGCGACCTGTAGCGACGATCCGATCGACTGCGAATTCTAGTACGCGCTCCGCGAAACCCTGCCGACGATAAGCGGGGAAGGTGTAGGTTCCACCGATGGAGACGAGCCGATGGGTTTCGATCCCGAAGCGAACGACGGAGACGATCTGGCCGTCGGCTTCAAATACAGCGACCTTTTCCTGTGTGATCAGCGCCTGCCAGTCAGGCGCCTCATTGACCGAGCGTTCCGCATTGTACTGGCGCTGGTACTCAACGAGGCGGGCAATGTCCGAGGGGATCGCCAAGCGTCCAATCGCCTGCGGGAAGCGCTTAGCGCAGACCATCACCCATTGGTCGTACTCTCGCATGAGGCGCGCTCGCGACACTATGGCACGGCGCAATAGATCGCGCCCCGTCGGGGTGGTCACGATCCGGTGCGGCCTGAGATCTAGCATCGCGGGACAGAGCGCGGAGGCTACAGCGGTATCCTCAGGTAGCCAGAAGCAGGTGCCCCCAGCAAGCGCCACCGCGACGCCGAGGAGCGTGTCTGGCGACTGTGGGTCGTACAAGCGCAAGAGCTGCCACTCTGCATCGATGGCTCGTGTCTGGTCAAGGAAGACTGTGGCTCCGATGGCGTGATGAAATCGGGCATCAAGCCATTGGGAGATGAGTTGATACTCGCTCTGAGTAGCTGGTGGGCCCGTGA
>CAYJTU010000174.1:5188-6555 GCA_964373105.1 uncultured Moraxellaceae bacterium
ATCGACCTTCGCCTCTAAAACCTCCGCGGCAACGGATTCTGTACGACAAACGCATAGCCCAATATCTTAAATTCCTGCTCCAGCACGTCCTCGGCGCTTAGGCGCTCCTCAGGGTATTCGGCGTCGTTTTTACTGACGACGCGTACGCCGCCTTTCGGTAAGTTATACAAGTACTTAAACTTAAATACCCCACCATGATCAATGGCATACACACAGCCATCGACGATTTTGGTAAAGCCGAGGTCGACGTAGACGGTGGCTTTGTCTTTGATGTCGGGGAAGTTGGAGTTGCCCAAGGCGGTCATGGCGACGGCGTTTTCCGGTTCTACACCAGCGGCTTTCAAGGTCGTGAGACTTAAACGTAGCCGTCTTGTTTCTGAATTCAATGCTTCTCCCACTGCGCCTGATCCACAGGCTAATAAAAAATCCTTATAAAACGGTATGGCGACTTCGTCGTCATCGAGCGGTGTGTCGCTGTCCCAGCTGTTGACGGGGATCTGCGTGCTGCTGGCGGATGTGTTGCCAGTCAGCAGCCAATCGGCGCTGACTTGCAGGAGGTGACTCAGCGCGGTGAGGTTTTCGCCGTTGGGGGTGTTGAGGCCCGACAGCCATTTGGACACTGCGCCTTTGCCGACGTTCGTTTCGCGGACGATGTCGACTTGTTTGATGCCGAGCGTGGTCATGCGCTCTTTGATACGGTCAGAAATGGTTTGCACAAGGATTCTCCAGTGCGCGGATACAAAAGGTTGCGCGATTAGTTTCCAAGAGTAAACGAAAAAGTTGACACTAAAAGAAACTTATGGTCTACTAAAGGAAACCAGTGAGTATCTTTTAAGAAACCAACCACGGAGACTGTCTATGATCAAACTTCATCATAACCCTGCGAAGCATGCACTCAGTCATGAGCTGGAGGCGTTGTTTCAACAGCATATCGTACAAGGCGGACGGACGCGAACCTTTAAGCAGGGCGAGTCTGGTGGTCGGTTGAAGTTTGTGGTGGGTGATCCCAAGCGTCAGGCAATGCGTCTGTAAGGGCTGGGGTGATCTGGGCCATGGTCGCTGCGATGGTTTCTTGCGCGGGCGACTTGAACGAAGTGGGTTGGAGACAGAGTTGCTGAAGGAGTGCTTTTATGTTTCCAGCGTGGAATGTCGAGTTCAAGCGGCTGTGGAGTGAGGTGTCTATGGCCGTGGAGGGGGAGGACGCCATCAAACAGGCAAAAAAAATGCTCACGCCGGGGGAGCAGTGAGCAAAAAGCTTGTCTGTTTAGTTTGGGGACAAACAAGTAAGTGAGAATTACATCACGTTTTAAATGAGTTTGCAATAGAAAACGAACCAAATGGTCAAAATGTAACAAATCGGTTTGATG
>CAYJTU010000174.1:6565-8120 GCA_964373105.1 uncultured Moraxellaceae bacterium
GTTTGATGGAGTGTAGTGGTGATTGGCTGAGTGGTCTGTGTGTGGATGCTGATCTTGGTGTCAGTGTAAGCCGACAGGGCGGGTTTGAGGTGGGTCGTGGTGATGGGATTCTGGGTGGTGCGGGCGGATGGGGTATGGCGCTGGAGGCGGTTTGCGTCATCAAAAGGTCGATATCGCCCATATCGAATGATCCATATCGAATCGCCCATAAAAATGCCCACGCTTTGGGACGTGGGCAGTTGTCTTGCTTGCTTGTGAAAACGTACAGGACAAATCTATTTAAGCAGATTGTGCAAAATCGGCAAGGATTTGTTGACCAAGTGGTGTTTTTTGCAGACGAAAAAAAAGCCCAGATTTTGGGGTCGTGGGCTAAATTCTTGTCCCCATTAGGCGACGGGACAAGACAGGAGCGATTAGATCACAGGGATGTGTAGGGAGTGTGGACGTGATTTTAAAGTTGTGTGGATTGACCACTAATTGGCAAAAAAATGCACTGAGTGTGTATTTTTTAGCCAATGTGCAGCGAAATGAGTCTTTGACAGCGGCAGCGAATGGGCAGCTTAACTGATTTTTTTTAAAGATGGATGTTTTCCAATAGCAAATGATGGCGGTAAGGAGTGGTGTGATGAGCTTAGACCTTGAAGATGATGTGAATGAGACGCTGGATGAGGCGCTCGCTGATGTTTTTAAAATTCATGGCGACGGGCTGAGTTTGTCGGCACTGGATAGTGTGCGGCTGCTCGATGAGTCGTGGGATGAGTGGGATGACGATTTGATCGAGGCGATCGGTAATTTGGAGGTGGACCATGGCTAGATCACGCAATATAAAACCGTCGTTCTTTATCAATGATGAGTTGTTCGAGCTGTGCTTTGCGGCACGCTTGCTGTTTATCGGACTGTGGACGATGGCAGATCGTGAGGGTTTACTTGAAGATCGTCCAAAGCGGATCAAGGTGGCGCTGTTTCCAGCCGACACGGTAGATGTCGATGCGCTGCTGGATGATTTGGCGGCGGCGGGTTTGGTTGATCGCTATCAGGTTGAGGGTGCGCGCTATATCCACATCGTGAAGTTTCTTAAACATCAGCACCCGCATCATAAAGAGGCGCTGTCGGTGATTCCAAAACCGGGATTGAGAGATGACATGACTCAGGATAGTCTGAGTTTTGCCTCAGTCTCACCCCAGACTGACCCGTCTGATTCCTTTAACCTGATTCCTGATTCCCTTAACCTGATTCCTGATCCCTTTAACTTGATTCCTGATGTCCTGATTGATCCGTTGGATGGATATCACACTGCAGGATTGGGGCAAGAGTGGACCATGCAGGGACAGGCAGACGGTGGCGTGGAAGCGGTTGTAGAGGGGAGATCAGCGGTGCACGGGGTGTTGCAAGGTGCGTTGCAGGAGCCACTGCAACAGGACAGACAACACGCTGTTTCACAGAACATGCATCACGGTGAGCCATTGCCCATGCTTGGGGCATTGCCTAAGGCTCGTCTGGCAGCGTTAAACATTCCCTTTGAGACCTTTTGGGATCTCTACGACAAGAAGGTGCA
>CAYJTU010000175.1:0-8119 GCA_964373105.1 uncultured Moraxellaceae bacterium
GTCAGTGACCGTCAAAGGTCGCGGCGGCGATGTCGAAGTGGCGCAAGACGAACAACCGTTGAATGCCAAACTCGACAAGATCCCAGGTCTCAAGCCTGCCTTTGCGAAAGACGGTACGATTACTGCGGCCAATGCAAGTTCAATCAGCGATGGTGCATCGGCACTGGTGCTGACCCGCGAGTCGACTGCTGTCGAGAAAGGGCTGAAGCCACTGGCGCGCATCCTTGCAACCGCATCAAACTCACAACACCCGAGTGAATTCACCATTGCCCCAGTTGGTGCGATAGCCAAAGTCTTGCAAAAGACCGGTTGGGCGGCAAGCGATGTCGATCTGTGGGAAATCAACGAAGCGTTTGCAATGGTCACCATGGCGGCAATCGACAAATACAGCTTGGATGCTGAGAAAGTCAACATCAACGGCGGCGCCTGTGCACTGGGTCATCCCGTCGGTTCAACCGGCTCACGCATCATCCTGACCCTGATCCATGCGCTGCAACGCACTGGCGGTAAGAAAGGGATCGCGGCACTGTGTATCGGTGGCGGTGAAGCAACTGCGGTAGCGATTGAGTTGGTTTAATCCCTAGACTCAACACTGTAATCATAAAAAACGAGCCGCGATGGCTCGTTTTTTTTGGGTAGTGATGAAGCGAATTGACTCAGGATAACAATAAGTCCGTGGTGTTTAGAGTCGCAATCCGTATATTGGCGGCATTGATATGCCAGAGTAAAGTCGCCATGAAAACCGTTGTCATCGAATGGTGCCAAACCGCTGATCCAGATCTGATCGATACGCTGACGCATTTTTTTGTCAGTCACATTAACCCGTCTTATATTTCACATTCAGAACTGCAAAGTGGTCGAGCGGTGACGACCGATCAATGGCATGCCGATATTCGTGATTTGATCAGAAATGATTTGATCGAAGCCTTGATTACCAGCAATGACCCGACGCCCAGTATTGCCATTGCGAGAAATGGGGCTGGTGAGTTGATTGGATTGGCGATGATTTCCTTTCCCGATCGCAGCAATAATCACAGTAAGTATGCCGTGCTGGACGATGTGGTCGTGTCCCCACAATCGCGCGGACAGGGCGTTGGTAAGAAACTGATTGAATGGATTGCTGATCAACTGCACACCGTTGGCATACAGCGTTTGTTTCTAGAAAGTGGCGCGGGGAATCATAGCGCGCATGACTTCTTTAAGCAGCAAGGCTTTGAGCAGGTTTCCGTGACGATGATGCGGGAGTTGTGAGATAGAAGAAATGAAGAATCTATCTTATCACTCACAAAGCAACGTCACAGGATACTTTTCAAATTTGAATATTTTCTCCTGAGTATCAAAATCAATGCAATGCTTTGCAAACCGCTCAAAAGTAGACTCATATCCATAACTCCCCATTTCTTTGAAACTCTCTTTAATCTTCAGCGTTCCAACCACCTCCAATCGGCTTTTTAATGCGACCATATCGCGGTGATTCACTAAAAAATATACCAAGCCAAAGCGAAAATACCCCTTGTCGGGGCAATATCGCCAAATTTCATCCGCGCCAGGCTGATGAATCAATGCATATTCTGGGCTGGAGCAACCTACTCGTCGTCCAGCAAGAAAACATTCGGCGAGATCAGATGCTTTAGGTTTAGTGGTGCTTTTATATGTTGTTGCCACAAAATCATACGTGCATTTCCCACGTTGCTGTGTCACTTTTGCACAGACAGCAGCATAGTAATAACCATCCGGCGCTTGAAATGTAACCAAATCATCGGCTTGAAAATATAATTGAGAGATGATTTTATATTTTTTGCGTTTGCGTACTTTAAGCTTAGGTAGACTAATCTTAACTAAAAATTTCTCAAGCACCTTTTCACGTTTCTGACCCTCTTTTGTATCACACTCATCTGTCCAGACTTTCACCCCTTCCCCAATCTCAATAACGCGCTTCACCTCGATGAGCATCTCATCGGTGAGCGCACCAATCTCCCAGAAAGCCAACGCATAAGCGGTGATAAATATCTCATAGTAAAATTGACCATCACTCCCCCAATCCTTTTCATCAAAGCTTACTTCTTTCTTAATCAGCTCAATATCGACGCCTGAGTCATACAAATTCATGATCTCATGATAGGTATCATGGGCTAAGTCACCATCTATGATATTCACGCCATCAGTCGCCATGGCTCGCTCCCTTCACCAAAATTGATTCCGAATCAATACCCGACTCCTGCCACAACCAATCCGCTGTCGCCTGAATCGCTTTGCAATCATAGAGCTTGGTTAGCCATGATTCAGGAATCTGCTGCTCACCATAAAAAGCCCCTGCAAGTTGACCACAAATGGCAGCCGTAGTATCCGCATCATCACCTAAATTTGCCGCCTGCAAGATCGCCGCTTCAAAACTATCGGTCTGAGCAAAGCACCACAGCGCAGCCTCTAAACTTTCGACCACATAGCCTGAGCCTTTAACCGCGTCGATAGTTTTGGTTTTATAACTACCCTTTGCTATTTCGATAATCTTTGGACTGCTGAGGTCGAGATCATCCACCGCAGCAAGTATCTCCGGCTTGCTTAGTCCTGCCAACGCTCGCAACAGGTAAGTGCCAAACAATGCACAAGCATCCAAACACTCTGGTGCAGCATGGGTCGTTCGACTACTTTCCCGCGCAAAATGAATCATCTGCTCAGGCTCTCCCGCAAAATACATCACCACAGGTGCTAGCCGCATGAGCGAGCCATTGCCTGCGCTAGTGGGGCTTCCACTGCCTGAAAATGGATTCTCAGTTAGCAAAAAGTCAATCAGTGCCTTTTGCACGGTCATGCCTATATCAAAGCACCCGCCTGTGCTGCTCAGATAGCCATACCGATACCAATTCACATAGCGACGCATTTGATCCCCGGCATCGAAACCTTGATTACGGACAAGGCTCTCGGCAAGGCACAGCGCCATAGAAGTATCATCCGTCCACTGCCCGACCTCAAGTTTACAATAACCACCGCCAATCATATCGGTTAAAGGTGGAAACGTGCCGCGAGGCATAAATTCCACTGCGGTTCCCACAGCATCTCCGACCGCCAGCCCCACGAGACAACCCCGATAACGATCTTGGTTCATTTATTTATTCCTTGATTCGCAGAATCACCGACTTAGTTTCTTGAGTACTTCAGCCGCCGCCACCATCCCAAATACCGAAGTCACGGTCATCGCCGAGCCATAGCCGCCGCACTGTAAGCCGCCCGTGTTGCAGCTGGAATCCGGCACAAAAGGGTTGTCGATGGAGTAGATACAGGTGATGCCAAACTTGTCTTTCGGTTTCTTGCACATGCCGTTGCTACGCAACTCACGGCGAATCTTGGCCAGCATCGGGTCTTGTTCGGTCTGGGAGAGGTCTGCGACGCGCACTTTCAGTGGATCAAGCTTACCCCCCGCACCGCCAGAGACGATGAGCGGAATCTTGTTATAGCGGCAATGCCAGATCAACGCGATCTTGGCTTTGACATCATCGATGCAGTCCAGCACCACATGCGGTGGCTCTGCCAGCAAGTCTTTCACATTTTCAGGTGTCAAGAAGTCATCGATTAGATTAAGTTTGATGCGTGGGTTGATGGCGCGAGCACGCTCAGCCATGACGCGAATTTTGTCGTGTCCAAAGGTTTCGGTCAGTGCGGGCAGTTGGCGGTTGATGTTGGAAGCCACCAACACATCCATATCCACCAGTGTCAGTTCGCCTACGCCACTCCGCGCCAGCGCTTCTACCGCCCATGAGCCAACCCCACCTATGCCGATGACCATGACATGTGCTTGCTCAAACTGGGCAAAGGCTTTGTCGCCATAGGCTTTCGCTGCGCCGCCAAAACGACGGTCATACTGATCATCAGATGCGGTGACCGATGCTGATGCTTGATTCACATCAAGAGTGCCATCATTCGTGGCGTGTTGCATGACCATAGTTCCAATTCAACCCTAAACATTGCTGCGTATTGTGCCAAAGTATCTGGGCTAAAGTTTGTTTTTCAATGCCCAGCAGCTGCACGAGTTCATCTAACACCACCGGCAGATTGACGGGCGTATTCCGCGTATGCGCCTCCCCCGCCACACGGCAGCAGATCGGGGTCATATCGGGACAGTCGGTTTCCAGCACCAGATGCTCCGCCCCAACCGCTTGTACGACAGTGCGCAATCGCTTGGCATTGGGGTCTGTCACCAGTCCATTGATGCCTAGTTTAAAACCGAGTTTGATAAAAGCCTTGGCTTCCTCGATCCCTCCCCCGAAAGCATGGGCGATGCCGCCACGTTTAAACTGATGTTTTTTTAGGATCGCAAGGCTATCGCCATGGGCACGGCGGATATGCAGCAGTACCGGCAGATCATGCGCTTGAGCAATCTCAAGCTGCTGACTGAAGAAATCTTTTTGGCGCTGGTAAACTGCGGGCTGCTTCATCTCAGGCGTAAAGGTATCCAGACCGATCTCACCCACCGCGATGCAATGGCGCGCATGGAGCAGTTGATCAAGCTGGATCAGATGCGCGTCTTGATGCTGCTGAATATAGAAGGGATGCAGACCCGGTGCCAGCAGGGACACAGGGCTATGGGGCTGGCTGTTCAGTTGATCATGAATCGTAGTCAGACGATCAAAGTAGCGTGCGACATAGCCAATCAGGATCAGCGCTTGTACGCCTTGCGCGCTGGCATCACGCGCAAGCTGCGCCCGATCATGATCGAAGTCTTCAACATCGAAGTGGGTATGGGTATCGATCACTGACCAAGGAGGCATGCCACAACTGCTTTAGAGATATTCAGGCTTGATGATACCGCTCAATTTGGCATAAGGGATAGTAAATTCAGGCATACCGACCGCATAAGGTCCGATTTCATACTGACCGTAGTGGAAGGTCAAACCTTCGATGCCCAGTACGAAGTTATGAGTCAATTTAAACTTCCACATCGCCTCGTATTCTTTGAGGTTGGCAGTCGGATCACTGGCTTTCACCCATTTGCTAAACTCGGCATACACGACGTCATGCAACTTGCCTTTTTGACCCTTAATGATCAGGTCATCCAGCTTAAGCTGCCGATGCTGTTTCAAGTCCAAGACATAGTAGCTATTCACCGCGCTACCATGCGCACCGCCCGTGTAGAAGTCACCGCCGACACGGAACTGCGCAAGATTGCTACCGCGCTGACCGAGATCCTTTGCACTGATGGTCATGGTGTATGGCACACCAAGTCCGCCATCTTGGGCATCTTGATTGGACACCTTAATAAAGGCATCGATGTTTTGCTGCAGGCTGGCACGGTCACTGGGTTTTTCCGAGAAGCCCTGACTGAATTTCTGAATCTGACGATCAAGGAATTGGTTGACCCACGGATCGCTGGTTTGTAGACGCGTGATGTCAACTTTTGGACATTTGTCGCCCTGACACGCAGGCAACTTATAATCGGCTTTCTGCACGCTGGCAGTTAAATGCGCTGCGCTAATCTCTGGGGTAGTGACTGGACTGCTTGCATCGGTTTTTTGTGAGGTGGATGATTGCTGCTCGGCTTCAGGTTTTTTCTTGTCGCAAGCAGTTAAGATCACGCTACTGCTGACCATCAATATCCCGATCCATATGCGTTTTTTCATCATGCCCTCCAAAACAGTCTTAATGATTAAGTCATGAGCTTATCGTAAATCGGCTCAAAGCAGGGTTTGGCGCCGATGACTTTTTGGTGACCTTGTGTAATTCCAACGGATGACGAATCAAGCGATAGCTGCGCTATCACGATCTGCATTTAGCGGATAATCTGCACCTGCCAGCCAGCATCCGCCAAGACCATCACCCGCGCCTCGGGGACTGGATGTTCCATGTCATCCACCACACTGCTAAACACGGTTTTGAAGGTGGGGGAATTCGCCCAATCCGGGATATTGACGACGGTATAGGTATAGTGCACAGACACATCTGAGCTGGCGTCTTTATCTGCGGGGGTCCATTTTTTAAGCTGATCTAGCGCTTTGCCCGCAAAGCAAAGATCTGCCGTATGCGGATAAGGGTCACCGTCTTTGGATGCGCTGCGGTAGAATTTTTTCCCCATATCCGTCAACGCATAACGCTTGCCAACATGGTGCTTGCCGTCGAAATCGACGCTTTCAAGCTCGATAGGTTGCCCTTTGACTAAGCCCAGACTTTGCAGTGCGGCCATCTTCGCGGCCAGACCCTGCGGGAAAATATCCTGCATGCCCAGTTGAACCTGATCCAGTGTGGCTGGCCACTCAGATAGCCCCAAACAATACGCCCCTTCACTGCCGAGATACTGCTGCAACCCTGTGATGATATTTTTTTCATTCATTGCGCGCGGATCGGCACAACTGACTTGCAGCAAGCCAACTAAGGCTATGAGGCCTACTTTATGCATATTTTTCTTCCAGGATCATCCTTGTGACGCCGTCTATCAGACGGATCATCGTTTATTGTTGTCGAGCGTTGTTGTTATGGGGTGACGCTGGGTGGTCAATATCGATCGAAACAGACCATCGCACTTGCATGCTTAAATGGTCTGCTTCAAGCAATCAATATGAACTTAAAAAGGACTCGTCGTAGATAAACGGCGTGTGGGCATTAAGGTTTGACTTGCCAACCCGAATCGACCAAAACCACATTGCGCTGCTCAGGCATCGCATTGAATGCACGCGCTGCAATATCCTTAAAAGCCACTTTGAAGGCGGCCGTTTTCGCCCAGTCGGCAATATCAACCACGTCATAGCGATAGGTCGCAACCACTTCTTGACCTAATCCACTCTGAGCGGGTTCCCACTTGATCAGTTGATTAAGCGCGCGATCAGCGAAACATACATCGGCACCATTGGGGTGAAATTTATGGTCTTGCGGCCATTGACGATAGAATTTTCTACCCAGATCAGTGAGTTGATAGGTTTTAACGATATTTGAACCGCCGATATCTGCACCCTTAAGCACCACGTTTTCACTGGCAACCAGACCGGCAGTCTCAAGCACCTGCATCTGACCGGCAATGCTGCTTGGAAAGCGCTGAACCATCTTCAGATCATCGGGCTCAACAATGACAGGCCACGTCGCTAGACCTAAGCACAGCGCACCATCGTCTTTGAGATAGGATTTTAGCGCAGAACGGATATTACCATCGCTGGCAACTTTGGAATCACTACAACCACACAACAGCACCGCAGCAACAAAACTCGGCAACGAAAACGCTTTAAGCATGACCAATCCTTGACTCATGATTATGAATTATTGAAATAAAACAGTAATAATGTGCACGATATCATACTCAAGGCTCAGCCCCTACGGCAAAAACCTTGAGAATGATGATAAGGAGATCAAACGCTTACTCGCGATGCTCACGGGTTGAACGGAACTCGATATCCGGCCAACGCTCGATCATCAGCTGCAGGTTGACTCGGCTCGGCGCCAGATAAGTCAAGAAGCCGCCACCATCTTGCGACAGTTGGTCATGGGCTTTTTTCTTAAACTCTTCAAACTTACGCTCATCGTTTGACGATACCCAGCGCACGGTCGAAATGGTAATTGGCTCGTAGACGCAGTCGACTTTGTATTCTTCTTTCAAGCGGAATGCGACCACTTCAAACTGCAGCACCCCGACCGCACCCAAGATCAGGTCGTTGGAGTTAAACGGCATAAAGACCTGCGTTGCGCCCTCTTCCGAGAGCTCTTTCAAGCCTTTTTGCAATTGCTTGGATTTGAGCGGATCTTTGAGACGCACACGGCGGAACATTTCAGGGGCGAAATGCGGAATGCCGGTAAAGTGCAGTTTCTCACCCGAAGTGAAGGTATCGCCAATCTGAATGGTGCCGTGGTTATGCAGACCGATGATATCGCCCGGCCATGCTTCCTCAAGATGCGCACGCTCACCCGCAAGGAAAGTCAACGCATCGGCGATACGAATTTCTTTGCCGACGCGGACATGCTGCATCTTGACGCCTTTTTCATATTTACCTGAACATATCCGCATGAAAGCGATGCGGTCACGGTGTCTGGGGTCCATGTTGGCTTGGATCTTAAACACAAAACCGCTAAAGCCCGTTTCGCTGGCTTCAACCGTGCGCTGTACGGTCGGATGATCTTTGGGACGTGGTGCCCAATCGATAAA
>CAYJTU010000176.1:0-7430 GCA_964373105.1 uncultured Moraxellaceae bacterium
TAACACCTGCATTGCATACCCCGTTGATGGCAGTAACAAACGCGCTTTCAGGTGTTGTGATTGTGGGTGCGATGCTCCAAGTCGTCAGCAGTGGTACAGGCACTGATGCATCGACATTTAAAGACATCACACCGACCAGCTTGCTGGGTGCATTTGCCGTATTCTTGGCTAGCATCAATATTTTCGGGGGCTTTGCGGTCACCGAACGTATGCTTGCTATGTTTAAGAAAAAGAAATAAGGAGAATACGAATTGTCAGCACTGCATGATTTTGTATCGCAATACGCCGATTGGTTTTACCTCGTTGGTGCCGTATTGTTTATTTTGACCTTACGCGGTTTGTCAGGTCCAAAAACGGCGATTCAAGGTAATCGCTACGGAATGATCGGGATGACTATCGCGATTATTACGACATTTTTCGTTGTACCCGCACCTGCAAGCCCCATTGTCTGGCTGATTATCGCTGCGATGGTTGCTGGTGGTGTGATTGGTTTTTATCGTGCACGTACAGTCGCGATGACGCACATGCCTGAAACTGTGGCAATGATGCATTCAGCGGTAGGTCTATCCGCAGTATGTATCGCTATTGCTGCTGTATTGCATGAAGGTGTTTATCACGACGGTATCCATCGTTTTGAATTGTTTATTGGTTGCTTTGTAGGTGCGATCACCTTCACCGCGTCATTATTTGCGTATGGCAAACTGGCCGCTAAGAAGTGGGCAAAAACCATCAAAGGTGGCTGGGTTAAACCTGTTCAAGCCATTTTATTCATCGCGATGTTTGGTTTTGGTATTCACTACTTCACGACTGAGTCAATGACATCGTTCTATGCGATGACCGCCTTTGCACTCGCGTTTGGTTATGTGTGGATTGCACCGATTGGCGGTGGCGATATGCCAGTAGTTGTGTCTTTACTGAATTCATTTTCAGGTTGGGCAGCAGCAGGTATTGGGTTCACTTTGAATAACTCAATGTTGATCATTGCCGGCTCCCTCGTGGGCTCTTCAGGTGCGATTCTGTCATACGTGATGTGCCGTGCGATGAACCGTTCATTGTTCAACGTATTGTTTGGTGGCTTTGGCGCCGCTGCAGCCACAGCGGTTGTTGAAGGCGAGCAAAAGCAAAAGAACTACCGTTCAGGCTCTGCCGAAGATGCAGGTTTCTTGATGTCCAATGCGGACAGTGTTGTGATCGTACCGGGTTATGGTATGGCTCAAGCACGTGCACAGAATGCAGTGAAAGAACTTGCGGATACATTGAAAGAAAAAGGCGTAAAGGTGCGTTTTGCGATTCACCCAGTTGCGGGTCGTATGCCTGGTCATATGAACGTACTGTTGGCTGAGGCTGATGTACCTTACGAAGATATTCTGGAAATGGATGAGATCAACTCTGACTTTGCAGGTACTGATGTCGTGCTCGTCATTGGCGCAAATGACGTGGTGAACCCTGCGGCTAAAGATGATCCAAGCTCACCGATTTACGGTATGCCGATTTTGGAAGCCAACAAAGCACGTACCATCATGATCATCAAGCGTTCTATGGCGACAGGCTATGCGGGACTGGATAATGATTTGTTCTATCTGGACAAATCAATGATGGTATTCGGTGATGCGAAGAAAGTGATTGAAGAGATGTACAAAGCGGTTAATGGCGGTGGTCATTAATTTCTAGGCTTAATCTGAATAAAAAACCGCTCTAATCAGAGCGGTTTTTTTTTTGCATGTAAAGTCATTTTTATAACTCCCCAATATCCTCATTCCAAATGTCAGGGTGTTCGTGAATGAATTCATTTAAAAGCTGTTTACATTCCGATGAATTCATTTGAATGATTTTGACGCCGCGCTCAGTTAGCCAATCAATCCCGCCCTGAAAGGTCTCAGATTCACCAACAACGACTGTGCCGATGCCAAATTGGGTAATGAGGCCACTGCAATACCAGCAGGGGGCGAGGGTCGTCACCATAATGGTATCTCGATAGTTACGCTGCCTGCCTGCCTTACGAAAAGCATCTGTCTCGCCATGTGAGGATGGATCATCGTCTTGTATACGACGGTTATGACCCCGCCCAAGTAGCTTTCCGGTTATACCGTCAAATAATGCCGCGCCAATCGGTACCCCGCCTTCGGCGCGACCGATTATGGCCTCTTCAAGAGCAATTTCTAGCATGGCTTTATAATTAATCATTTCCTGCATATTGCTTCTCAACAATAAGTTTATTGGGTTACGAGTCATAAGCATTTGTTATGCCACCAAGAGGTTGGATTAACATCTTGTTTTATATACGTTGTTAACTAGAGTGGTTTTTAAGCACTATGCTGAGCCAGTTATTAAGGCATAGTCGATTAATATTGCATGATTTATGCATGTCTCAATGCAGATAAAAGCGGCGTAGTCAACGTTGTTCTTTAGTGCAGTGTCAGTTATTCTCTGCCGTTAAAATTGATGACTGACTTGATGGGGGAAGGGGCATGTTATTTGGGTTTGTCATTGCTTATTGGGTGATTTCTGTTGCGATTGGTCTCTGGGCCGGACGTTTGGTTCATTCCGCGCGTGATTTTGCGATCGCAGGCCGCAATCTGCCTTTTTATATAGTCACGGCGACGGTCTTTGCAACTTGGTTTGGTTCTGAAACGGTACTGGGTATTCCAGCGACCTTCTTGCAGGGCGGCTTAAATAGTATCGTCGCTGATCCATTCGGTGCATCCCTTTGCCTCATTTTGGTTGGATTGTTTTTTGCTGCGCCGCTGTATCGTATGAAGTTACTGACGATTGGAGATTTTTATAAACTCCGTTATGGCCGCAAAGTAGAGTTTATGACGACGATTGCGATTGTCATTTCTTATCTGGGCTGGGTTGGTGCGCAGATTACAGCGCTAGGCTTGGTATTTAATTTGCTTTCAGATGGCGCAATTACCCAAGTGCAAGGGATGTGGATTGGATCAATCACCATTTTGATTTATACCTTCTTTGGTGGTATGTGGGCGGTTGCAATTACCGATTTTATTCAGATGATTGTGATTGTTCTGGGCATGCTCTGGATCGGTGGCGAGATCTCTGGCCAAGTTGGCGGTGTGGGTGTGGTTGCTCAGCATGCATGGGATGCGGGTAAGTTTAATTTTTGGCCGGATGGCAATTTTGCAGCGGTTGCGGGGTTTATTGCTGCATGGTGCACCATGATGTTTGGCTCGATGCCGCAGCAAGATGTTTTTCAGCGTGTTCAATCCGCTAAAACCATTCATATTGCGGTATGGGCAACCGTGCTTGGCGGCGCGATGTACTTTATCTTCGCTTTTATTCCGATGTTTTTAGCTTATTCGGCTACTTTGATCGACCCGCAGATGGTCGCGCGTTTGATTGATACTGAACCGCAAAAGATTTTGCCGACATTGGTCATGACGAAAGCACCACTGATTGCTCAAATTCTATTTTTTGGCGCGCTATTATCTGCGATTAAGAGTTGTGCCTCTGCAACATTACTCGCACCTTCAGTGACTTTTACAGAGAATATTCTGAAGCCGATGTTTCCGCAAATGACCGATAAGCAATTATTGCGTAATATGCGGATCGTGACGGTTTGCTTTACGATTATCGTGACTTTATATGCGATGCACTCTAAAGCCAGTATTTTTAAGATGGTCGAAAATGCCTATCAAGTGACCTTGGTTGCTGCTTTTATTCCATTGGTCTGTGGTGTTTACTGGTCTAAGGCGACCAATCAAGGGGCTTTATTTGCGGTTGTTATGGGTGTCACTACATGGATTACGATGCTGATTGGGCCAGCATTCTTAGAGCCGCTGCAACCGATGACACCCCAAGGCGTCGGGGTTATTGCGAGCGCCTTGGGCATGCTAATTGGATCATTGATCCCACAATATGCTGCGCATGATCCTGATATCCATCATAAGCTGCGCACAGGGCAGCATTTGAAAGATCAAGAAGCTTTAGAAGGTTAATGCTTAGCCTTTAAAGCAAACAGTGTTTGAAAATAAAAGCCTCATTTTTAAATCTAAAGATGAGGCTTTTTATTGAATTAAGAAATAGGTATTTCAAAAAAGATTAGCGCCCAGCTTCATCCTGCCAAAGCAGTTTATGCAACTGGAGTTGAAAGCGAACTGGCAGCCTGTCTTCAACAATCCAATCAGCGAGCTCTCGTGCAAGTTTTGGTAATCTCACTTGTCCTGTTTCAATGGCAAAGGAGGGTGAAAACCATACTTCACCGACAAGTTGTTCCAGTCGATGCAGCTTTAGCATCTCACGCGACCATTCATAATCCGTACGATTGGTGATCACAAATTTGATTTGGTCGTGTTTAGAGAGTAATGGCAAATTAGTCAGCAGATTGCGCTTCATTTCACCAGAGTCTGGTGTTTTTAGGTCGACAACCCGAGAGACACGTAGATCTACTGTGGAGACATCAATTGCGCCTGAGGTTTCAAGTGATACGATATAACCCGCATCACACAGTGCATGCAACAGCGGAATACAGTTTGGCTGCGCGAGTGGTTCACCGCCGGTGACACACACGTGGCGAACGCCATCATGCTGGGCGACTTCCGCTAAAATGGCATCCAGAGACCAACGTGTCCCGCCCTCAAATGCATAGGCCGTATCACAGTAAGTACAGCGAAGCGGGCAGCCTGTCAGGCGGACGAATACCGTTGGATAGCCCGAATCACGGGCTTCACCTTGTAAGGAGTAAAATATTTCAGTGATACGCAGCCCTGCAGCTGGATCAGTGACAGGAATTTGTGTAGAGCGCAATGGGTTAATTTGCCTTATTCAAACGTGAATTGGGTCTACCATTAGTGCGATTCTTTTAACAAGCGCTTCTCTAAATCATGAATATCAACGGCGCGTTGACTAAATGTTTCATCCGCTAAAATCACATCACGGTGTAGGGAGATGTTGGTTTTTACTCCTTCGATGACCATTTCATCTAAAGCTTGACGCGCGCGCGCAAGAGCGGTTGGACGGTCTTTACCATGGACGATCAGCTTGCCGATCAAAGAATCATAAAATGGCGGGATAGTATAGCCATTATAGAGATGTGAATCCATGCGCACGCCTGCACCACCGGGTATATGAAACTGGGTTATTTTACCTGGTGATGGCGCAAAAGTTTTTGGATCCTCGGCATTAATACGACATTCGATTGCATGACCTCGTGCAACGATATCTTCTTGTTTCAGATTTAGTCCTAAACCTGAGGCAATTCGAAGCTGTTGTTCGATAATATCGACACCAGTAATGGCTTCCGTAACTGGATGTTCAACTTGCACGCGTGTATTCATCTCAATAAAGAAATATTGGCCGTTTTCAAATAAAAATTCGAAAGTTCCTGCGCCGCGATATTGCATTAGTTCGCAGGCGCGAACACAGGCATTTAAGATATCGGTTCGGGCTTGTTCTGGGATATTCGGTGCGGGTGCTTCTTCTAATACTTTTTGGTGGCGGCGTTGTAGTGAGCAATCACGATCATATAAATGAATCGCGCGTCCTGCGCCATCGCCCAAGACTTGAACTTCGACATGGCGCGGTGTGAGTAAGAAACGTTCCATATAGACCGTTTCATCGTTAAACCACATCGCAGCTTCATTTTGGGCCGCTTGAACAGATTCAATCAGCGTTTCAGGCGAATGGACGATGCGCATCCCGCGACCACCACCACCTGATGCGGCTTTGACAATCAGTGGAAAGCCAATTTTCTCTGATTCAGATAACGCGTTTTTTGCATTAATGGCAATGTTACAACCGGGCACGGTCGGAACACCGCTTTTTTTCATGGCATTGATCGCAGATACTTTATTTCCCATCAAGCGTATGTGTTCGGGGCGTGGTCCGATGAAAACGATTCCCGCATTTTCAATTGCTTCAGCAAACTCTGCATTCTCAGATAAAAAACCATAACCCGGGTGGATCGCATCAGCGCCAGTGAGTTCGGCAGCGGTCAGTATTGCGGGGATATTCAAATAACTGTGTTTGCTTGAGCTGGGACCAATACAGATGGCCTCATCGACGAAGCGTAAGTGCATGAGATCTTTGTCTGCAATTGAATAAACGCCAACAGTTTGAATCCCTAATGTCCGGCAAGCGCGTGCGATACGCAGCGCAATTTCACCACGATTGGCAATCAATACTTTTTTGAGTAGTGGTTTTTCTGTGCTCTTTAGGGTGGTTTCTTCCACTGCGTTGCTGTGCTGCGACATCTGATTAATCCTGTAAACGAATTAAAGACTGACCAAATTGAACAACCTCGCCATTTTTAACCAAAATTTCAGCAATCGTGCCGCTTTGGGTTGCTTGAATTGGATTCATGATCTTCATCGCTTCAACGATACCAATCGTATCGCCCGTTTGAATTTTTTGTCCGACTTTAATAAAGGCAGGTTCACCAGGATTCGGTGCAGCATAATAAACGCCAACCATTGGAGAGGTCTCTAAGCGTCCTGCAGGTGTTGCTGTTGGGGCGCTATGATTTGTATTTTCTGAAGCTGCAGGTGGGGCATAAGATACGCTTGCTGCAACAGCTCTCCTTCGTGTCAACGCAATGGATTGATCACCTTCTTTGACTTCGATGGCTTCTAAATCCGATTCAATCATGAGGTCGATGAGCTTTTTAATTTTACGAATATCCATGTGTACAGTCTCTATAAAAATCAAAATGTTAATATAAAAATACAGTTAAATTTAGCTTTTCGTTTTCTCGGTCAATTACAGCAAGAAGAATCGATTTCATGCTGTAATTTGGGGTTAAGACTTCAGCTGTTCAATGGCATACTCTAAAGCCGCACGATAACCTGCTGCGCCTAGACCACTAATGACTGCGACAGCTTTATCTGCCAGATAAGAATGATGACGAAATGATTCTCGTGCATAGACATTTGATAAATGCACTTCTATAAAAGGTTTCTCTGCTGCCAAGAGGGCGTCTCTAAGACCGACGGAGGTGTGGGTCAGCGCCCCGGCATTAATAATGATAAAACGTGTCCCATCTATGCGGGCTTGATGAATTCTGTCGATTAAAGCGCCTTCCCAATTGCTTTGAAAGCCTTCAAGTTGATAACCTGATTGTTCTGACAATCTCATCAGGGATGTATCAATGTCTTTTAAAGTGGTGTGGCCATAAAGTGTCGTTTCACGTTGTCCTAAAAGGTTTAGGTTCGGACCATGCAATACCAGGACATCGATCATCTAAAGCACTCCAGCTATATCATGATGAAAACTCTTCTCACTCTATATACAGGATAGATGTATACAAATTTTTAACAGAATGGGGTACAAAATGTTAAAAATGGAGAATAATGCAACTAAATGTTTCTTTACAAAGCATCTTAAAATGTGAATGGCGATATCCGGAAGTAAAAACTCCTTCGAAATAAGCCGTTTTATTGCATACTTTGTAAGTAAGATACGCAAAATTGCAGAGATCG
>CAYJTU010000176.1:7440-8117 GCA_964373105.1 uncultured Moraxellaceae bacterium
TTCCGATCTATACATTTTATGTTTGGCCAGCGTTTGGGAGGGGGAATCGGTGAAAGATGCGCATCAAATTGGGTCGACGGGTGCATTTACCGCAAACTCAGTAGAAATAATAAACAATTTATGGCGTCAGCAGGGGTTGTGGCTCATTATTTTGGTATTAATTGGCCTAGGATTGGGTTTGTGGTGGCGGAAAAGATTACATATTGAAGATATAAGTTGGATTATTGTGGTGATAATCCTCACAACGGGGTTTGCATGTGTGCTACTTCGTGTTAAGCTGGGCTTGTAAATCGACCTTAATTCTTAGGTCCTTTTATCTTTTTAATAGGTTTGAACCGGAACTGCTGAATGATTCACAGAATGACAACGGAAATGAGCCCAGCTTTAAATTCGTGTTTTCTTTGCTGTATTCAACACCGGACAAGCTTTTCTAGTTGTCTCGATAGAGGATTGCAAACATGACGACACGTGAACAAGGCGTAGTAAAGTGGTTTAACGATACCAAAGGTTTTGGTTTCATTCAACGCAATGGCGGCGACGATGTATTCGTACATTTCCGCGCTATTCAAGGCGACGGCCACCGCACTCTGCGTGACGGCCAACGCGTTGAGTTCACAGTTGTGAAAGGCCAAAAGGGCTTTCAAGCTGAAGAAGTTCGCGCAGTTGACTAATTGATC
>CAYJTU010000177.1:0-7814 GCA_964373105.1 uncultured Moraxellaceae bacterium
AACTGTAAGCAGAATGAGCGCAATAGATTTGGCAGTACCCAAACGACCGCAAGAAAGTTCACCACAACCATCGCACTCAATAACCAAGTAGGCCAAATCACGCTGTAACCGACAAGAGGTAGCACCCAATCCGCCACGTGAAACAGGACAAAGCTATACAACAACCCATAGTGCACATAACTCAGAGGAATAAAACCGATAAGCTGGGCTTTAAGTGCAGTACGGCGCTCTTCCTTAGGTTGGGCTTTAATGAATAACTCCACCATCTGATGCATTTGAAAAGGGCGCAGATACACCGACATCAATTGATCACCGATGATCAGCAAACGACGGATCCCCCACGGTTCGCCATTGCTAATCCCACGCTCTTCAAGGTCATGCTCCGTACCTGAATACTTATGATGATGTAAATGCATACGACGACGCGTCCAAGGACTGATCGTGTTGGGTCTTGCTAACCAGACGAGCGCCATCATCAAATGATGTGCCCAAGGGGTTTGCTTGAAGTACATATAGTGAATCAAATCGTGCTCAAGCTCATGCGTCAGTGAGGCAAAGATCGCAATCACGGGAATACACAGCCAAAAGGGCAGCAAACTTTGTGAATACAGCCAAGCACAGCCCAGCATACCCAGTAGCGCAAAAGCCAGAATACTGGCACCGATGGTATTTTGACGATAAAGAATGGGATGACGCTCGCGCAGGTCTACGCCGGCTTGCATCACGATGGTACGGACTTTTTGAATTTTTGCTTGTTCAGTCATGGCTGTCATATGGGCAGTCACTACGCGCGCTCCGTGAGGATGAGTTGATAGTGCCTAATATATGCAGAGTTTTAAAACAGACGTGAGATGATGGTGTGCCAATCTATGTGTCATTTTAGGCCAGTGTATTTACAGAGCGGTCCGAAATTCAGTGGGGGACTTTCCCGTCCAGCGCTTAAACGCGCGGGTAAAATTCGAGCGGTCCTGATAGCCTAGGCGTTGTGATACCTCATCAATACTGAGTGCATGATTCTTGAGCAATTCACAGGCATCACGCGACATGACCGTTTCCAACAGCGCCGAGTAACTTAAGTGATGCTCTGATAGTTTGCGCTTGAGTGTGCGTTCCGACATATTGAGTTGGGATGCGATCGAGGGTAAATCAGGGTAATGACCAACTTGGCTGGCAAGCAGTGCACGAACCCGATCCAACCAATTTTCAGTCAGTCCCAGACGCGCCAGTTCAGACTCACCTTGACTGATCACGAGCTGCGCCATCGCGGGATTTGCCGTACTGATCGCTTGATCCAGCATAAGCGCTGAGAAACGAAATTGATTCCTAGCTTGATTAAAGTAGAGCTTGGGCAGTCGATCCTTGTAGGCGGCGAAATACTCAGGCTCAGGGTAATCAAAATAGAGTTGCAGCGCTTGGTATTTGCCCGGCGTGTATTGACCCACCAACAGGGAGCGGAAAATCTCTGAGACCTCAATCAAAAAGTTTTCAATGGCAAAGGTGCGAAAGTGCCAGAGTGGGAAAGCCTCTTCGACCGTCACAACCGCCATATCGCCTTCAATATCAAATCTCAGTTTGAAAAAAGGCACCTGAGTTGCTAAAAAGCGGCGACCCAGTTCGATAGCATCGCGTAATGTTGCACAACTCATCAGACCATAGCCAATAAAGCCAGCCTTCGTCAGATTACTGCGCAGACCAATTTCAATCGCAAGGCTGGGATCATTGGTGAGTTTCAGTAGATTGTGAACAATAATGGCTTGTTGCCAAGCGAAGATACGCGCCTGTGGCTGTTGTAGTGTGCTTGCGATGAGATCGGTATTGGCCAGCAACTGCTCGGCGTGAACACCGCGACTTTCGGCTAAACGCAACATATAGCTGGCATAGGTCGCGGCTAAGCTAGTTTGCAACATGTCGCGTTGTTGTTGTATATCCATGATCAAGGATGCCAAAACTTTGTTTTGAAAAAAAATAAATGTACTCGCCTATCCTGCGACACATCGCTGTTTTGAATTATTGATGATGATCATATCAGCTTACAAGGTTGTCGCGAATTGTCTTTGCGATCGAAATATTAAGTCCAAATCACCATAGCCAGATCAATCATGAGGCCTGCCATCTGAATCCATTTTCAAACTTCACTATAAAATGCTTCACTTGCTCACAGAACCATTCGGTAAAATATTTTATGCTTGAAGCACTTTTTTGATTAATCACCGAGAGCAGTCTCGATTTATACAAAGATCTGCTCCGCACATCGCTCATCAACACGATGATGCTTCCACGTTACCTCATGCACAAGGAATAGCATGCCATGAATTCAGGTCAAACGCATTCCTCCAAATTCGCGACAGTGATTCGCGTCACCAGCGGTAACTTCTTAGAAATGTTTGATTTCTTTGTCTTTGGTTTTTACGCAACCTATATCGCCAAGACTTTCTTTCCAACCAATGATCCATTCTCCTCGCTGATGCTCACCTTTATGACCTTTGGTGCGGGTTTTTTAATGCGCCCTTTGGGTGCGATCATTCTCGGCTCCTATGTTGATCGCGTCGGACGACGTAAAGGATTGATCTTGACCTTGGGCTTGATGGCACTTGGAACCATGCTCATCGCCTTCGTCCCAGGTTATGCAACGCTTGGTTTATTTGCACCGCTTTTGGTGCTGATTGGCAGGCTGCTACAAGGATTTTCAGCAGGGGTTGAACTGGGCGGGGTCTCAGTTTACTTGTCTGAGATGGCGACCAAAGGCAATAAAGGCTTCTACGTCAGTTGGCAATCGGCCAGTCAGCAAGTGGCGATTATCTTTGCCGCTACCTTGGGATACGTCGTACAGCAAACGCTCTCCCCTACACAAATCAGTGAATGGGGCTGGCGGATTCCGTTCTTTGTGGGATGCATGATCGTACCGATCTTATTTGTGATCAGGCGCTCACTACAAGAAACCGAAGAATTCATGGCACGCAAGCACAAGCCCGATTTGCGGGAGATCGTGCAATCCATGAAGATCAACTGGCGCCTGATCGTGCTTGGCATGATGATGGTCTCCATGACCACAGTCTCGTTTTATTTGATCACCGTCTATACGCCAACTTTTGGTAAAGCAGAACTGCATCTCTCGACCACAGACTCACTACTGGTCACGCTGTGCATCGGTATCTCTAATTTTATTTGGTTACCGATCATGGGCGCGCTGTCTGATCGGATTGGGCGTAAACCCCTGCTAGTAACCTTTACTGTCTTAACCATCTTGACCGCCTACCCGGCACTATCATGGCTGGTTGCACAGCCTACTTTTAAAGATATGCTGATCGTCGAGCTGTGGCTGTCTTTTCTCTATGCCAGCTATAATGGAGCGATGGTCGTGGCACTGACCGAGATCATTCCTGTCGAGGTACGTACAGTAGGATTCTCATTGGCCTATAGTCTTGCAACGGCTATTTTTGGCGGGTTTACCCCTGCGATTGCCACCACGCTGATTCAAGAAACGGGCAATAAAGCCTCGCCGGGGCTGTGGATGACCTTTGCAGCCATTTGTGGTTTAGTCTCAACCTTGATTCTTTATCGAAAAAGCAAGGCACCTCAAACCACGATCGAACTTGCCAAATAATGACCCTAAAAAAGGGAGCAAAAGCTCCCTTTTTTGAAATCATCTCATTATTTGGTTTCGGCAAACAGCTCGCGTCCGATCAGCATACGGCGAATCTCCGACGTGCCCGCACCGATTTCAAACAGTTTTGCATCTCGCCATAAGCGACCGGCGGGATAGTCATTGATATAACCATTACCACCGAGAACCTGAATCGCTTGGCCAGCCATCCATGTCGCCTTCTCCGCGGCGTAGAGGATTGCACCAGCAGCGTCTTTGCGTGTTGCTTCACCGCGATCAGCAGCCTTAGCAACCGCATACAAGTATGATGCACAGGCATATTAGCCCACATACATATCCGCAAGCTTGCCTTGCATAAGTTGGAACTCGCCAATCGCTTGTCCGAATTGCTTGCGTTCATGCAGATAAGGCACAACCACGTCCAGTGCCGCCGCCATAATACCCAGTGGCCCACCTGCAATCAGAATCCGTTCGTAATCCAATCCTGACATCAGTACCTTGACGCCGCCATTCAGTCGACCCAAGACATTCTCTACCGGCACCTTACAATCTTTAAAAATCAATTCACAGGTATTTGAGCCACGTAGACCCAACTTATCCAGCTTCGGCCCTGTGCTAAAACCTGCAAAGGATTTTTCAATAATAAACGCAGTAATCCCTTTGGACTTCGCAGATACATCAGTTTTGGCATAGACAATCAACGTATCCGCGTCGGGGCCATTGGTGATCCACATCTTGTTGCCATTCAACACATAATGGTCACCGTCTAAATCTGCACGCAGCTTCATACTGACGACATCCGAGCCCGCTTCAGATTCAGACATGGCCAAAGCTCCGATATGCTCACCACTCACCAACTTAGAGAGATATTTGCGCTTTTGTGCCTCAGTGCCATTCAAACGCAACTGATTCACGCACAAATTAGAATGTGCACCATAAGATAATCCTACCGCAGCTGATGCCCGCGAGATCTCTTCAGAAACAATAACATGCGCTAAATAGCCCAGCCCAGCACCACCAAACTCCTCTTCAACCGTGATCCCAAGTAAGCCCAGATCACCCATTTTTCGCCAAAGTTCGATTGGGAAGTGGTTATTTTTATCAATGTCCTGAGCAATCGGTGCGATCTCACGCTGCGCGAATTGACGCACCATATCGCGTAGGGCTACGATTTCTTCACTGAGACCATGGTTAAAATTAGAGATATACATAATGCATTTATTTCCTTATTAAGCAACAATGACAAATAACCCATTCAAACCGCATCTGATAGCAAAACCATGACGATACCCACAACACCAACCAACCCTGTAAATAAACCGTCAAGCGACCCATTGCACGGACTGACACTGGCCGTGATCCTCGACCGACTGGTCACGGTCTATGGCTGGGAAGAGCTGGCCCACTTTATAAACATCCGCTGCTTTACCTTTGATCCCAGTATCAAATCCAGCCTCACTTTTCTACGCCGCACACCTTGGGCGAGGAAACAAGTCGAAGACTTCTATGTCGACTATGGTCACGGCGTGTGGCTGGAACGAGAGCGCCTCAGTCAAACACCCCCTCAAGATCCGATTTAGCCTACACTAACCCAGAAATCATGTCGTTCAGGTCATAAGTTTCACCCTAAGATAAATCGATGCGCTTAAAACAACCTGCGCACCCTCAAAAACGCTACAATAGTGACTTGAAACGCTAGTCCATCAATATGATCCGCTGTATTGATGCTGTACACATTTAAATTGCTTAATCTTTTGCTGAATATTTTGGAAATCCCCATGAAAATCATTGCCCGTAACCTCGCTCGCGAAACAACCGAAGAAGAGCTAAAAGCCCTGTTTGCTGAGTTCGGTGCTGTCCAATCTTGCACATTGGTCATGGACAAAGAAACTGGAAAATCCAAAGGCTTTGGTTTCATCGAAATGCCACTCTACGAAGCGCGTACCGCGATTAAGCGTTTAAATACCAAACGTATTGCAGGGAGTGTCATCCGCGTCAAAGAAGCCGAAGAAACGCCCAAATAAGCGACTCACATTTATACGTATTACAATCCAAAGCTTAAAACCAACAGCGTAATGGCATCATCGATAATCGGTGATGCCATTTTTTTGTCGTTCTCAATCTGCATTAATCACCAAAAGCACTTGACGCTTCTTGACCTGTAAACCCACTTGGGCAGAAATAGTGCCGACGATACCATCACAATTCGCTTTGATCTGCTGCTGAATCTTCATCGCCTCCAAGATCACTAAGGTCTGGTCCTTCACGACCTTCTCGCCTTCAGCAACCAATATATTCACCACCGCACCATTCATCGGCGCACGGATCTGACCATCTCCCGCTTCCTCAACGCTTGCAGGCGGTGCGTGCGTGACATCGATAATCGTCAGATTACCATTGGCTAGATCCAAATACAGCGTGTCACCCACATGGACATAAGCCACCGATTTACGCACGCCTTGCCAGATGTAAACCAGCAGATTCTCGCTACGCGCAATGACATCCAGACTTTCCGTTTGTTCGTCATGCTGCAAGGAGAAATGCGCACCGTCTTGGTTGATCGATAACTTATGGATGATCTCTCCGACTTGGAGTTTGAGCGGAATTGCGGGTGCGATCCCTGTATGCCAGCCACTATGTTCAGACTTGTGTACCAATAAGCTTGCAGCCACAGCTAACGCTTCATGCGATGCAACAGCAGGCTTTAAACTTTCATCTTGGGCAAAATGCTCCGTGATAAACGCGGTATTGGTATCACCTGAAACCAGCACCGGATTTTGTAGCAAATTAACCAAAAATTGCTTATTGCTATTCACGCCCAAAAGCACCGTATCTTGCAAAGCACGGGCGAGTAAACGCACCGCATCGGTCCGCGTCTTGCCATAGGCAATGACTTTGGCAATCATCGGATCATAGTGTGGACTGACCTCGCCAAGACTGGTCATGCCATGATCGACACGGACATTGGGGAGATTAGCCGGCTGCCAAAGTAAAATTTCTCCTGTTTGTGGCAAGAAGTCCACGCCTGGATCTTCGGCATACAGACGTACTTCTACCGCATGACCCGTCAGAGTGAGCTCATCCTGTGCCAAGGGAAGTTTTTCACCATTTGCCACGCGCAGTTGCCACTCCACCAAATCAAGCCCCGTGATCAACTCCGTCACGGGGTGCTCAACTTGCAAGCGGGTATTCATCTCTAGAAAGTAGAAACTGCCTTGGCTATCCAGCAAAAACTCGACCGTACCCGCACCGACATAATCACATGACTTGGCTGCAGCAACTGCAGCTTCACCCATCCGTTTGCGCAGATCAGGTGTCATCACTGGGCATGGTGCTTCTTCAACGACCTTTTGATTGCGGCGTTGAATCGAGCAATCACGTTCAAACAGATAGACGTGATTGCCATGCGTATCGCCAAACACTTGGATCTCGACATGGCGCGGGGCGATCACCGCACGCTCTAAAATCATTTCACTGGATCCAAAGGCATTCAGCGCTTCAGATTGTGCAGTCTCAAGGGAGGACTTCAATTCGCTTTCTTGATGCACCAAGCGCATCCCTCGCCCGCCGCCACCTGCTGACGCTTTCACCATCAGCGGAAAACCAATCTTTTTGCCTTCCGCAATCAGATTATCGAGATCTTGATTACCGCCCTGATAGCCGGGAATACACGGCACACGGGCTTCTAGCATAGCAATTTTCGATAGGCGCTTACTGCCCATCAATTCAATCGCCTCAGGGGTTGGGCCGATAAAGGTAATCCCAGCTTCCACACAAGCTTTGGCGAAAGTGGCATTTTCAGATAGAAAACCATAACCGGGATGTATCGCATCCGCACCCGTTTTCTTCGCTGCCTCTAAAATATGATCGACACGCAAGTACGAATCCGAAACTTTAGCAGGTCCGATACACACAGCTTCATCCGCAAACTGCACATGTAATGCATTGGCATCAGCTTCGGAATAGACCGCAACAGTCCGATAGCCCAAGGCTTTGGCGGTACGCATGACACGCACTGCGATCTCGCCGCGGTTCGCAATCAGGACTTTGGTAAATGCCATACGGCCTCCGTGCAACAATCTTAAATTTGTCTGGTCTAAAAGTGCCTTCCCGAATGAAACATAGATCAAGAAGGAGTTATTTTTAAAATCGAGGGATTACTCAGCCCAACTCGGCAAGCGCTTCTGGACAAAAGCCATCGTGCCTTCCA
>CAYJTU010000178.1:0-280 GCA_964373105.1 uncultured Moraxellaceae bacterium
GCATAAAGATCACTCTGCTGAAAAGGCTGCTCAAACACCTCGATATCAACGGGTACAGTCAAATCTGACATGATTAACCTCCTGTCACCGGAGGAAAGAATGCGACTTCATCGCCGATCGAAACTTGCTGTTCGGGCTGAGCAAATTCTTGATTCACAGCAACCAGAATCGGCTGAGGGAGATCCGTGAAATGCGGGTATTGCTCACCTATCAAAACCTGCAACTCAGCCACACTGACCGATTGCGGCAGCGCAAAACTCACTTCACTCAAACCCATCTT
>CAYJTU010000178.1:290-7048 GCA_964373105.1 uncultured Moraxellaceae bacterium
AGAACAGCACTTTGATCTTGTTTGAACCAGAATAAATAGAGTCAGTCGTTGCTTCTATTGACATCACGCTTGCCTCCCGTTTTTTTGATCAATTGAATGGCACCAATCACCATATCGTGATCAACAGCCTTACACATATCGTATAGCGTAAGTCCCGCCACACTGACAGCAGTTAAGGCTTCCATTTCCACACCGGTTTGTCCTGTCGTACGACAGGTCGCTTCAATCTGCACCCCAGATACAGGTGTATCCACCAATTGCAACTCAACCGCAACTTTAGTGAGGGGCAAAGGATGGCATAAAGGGATGAGGTTTGAGGTCTGCTTAGCAGCCATAATCGCGGCTATACGCGCAGTCGCGAGTACATCACCTTTGGGCATGGCATGGTCACGGAGTAAAGCCATCGTGGCAGGGAGTAATTGAATAAACCCTGTGGCAACAGCAGTACGTTGTGTCGTTGCTTTATCGGAGACATCGACCATATGGGCAGCACCGTGTGCATCCAAATGGGTTAACGTGCCAGCAGTCACGGTTAAGTCTTCGGTATATTGTGCATCGTTATGCGTAGAAGTCATGCACAGCTCCAGTTTTTAATCTTTAAATACGCTCGTAAAGCCCCCACTATCCAGATCATCATGGTGAATTGAGTCGTAATCCCTTATCATATCACCTGTTAAAAGCGAACAATTTTTAGATTTCTGACTTTCAGGTTTTCACCCAGTCAGAATCCAATACAGAGGCTCAACGCTTGCGCCTAGGTCGTCTCTCGTTTTTAACGTTAAGTCTTTAATATTGCTCATGGAATAAACGATGTCTTGGACGCCACATGTCACGGTCGCCACAATTGTTCAGCAAAGAAATGCTGCACTCGGTGATGGTGTGCGTTTTTTATTGGTCGAAGAAGAAAGCATGAGCTTGCCGCATTTGGTGATCAATCAACCTGCGGGTCATGTTGAAGCCAATGAAACACTGGTTGAAGCTGCTATCCGAGAGACTTTAGAAGAAACTGGCTATAGCGTTTCGATCGATAGCGTGCTTGGTATTTATACCTATACACCGCTTAATGATCCTGATTGTACCTATTACCGGATGTGTTTTTTTGCAGAGGTTATCTCACATGATCCTGCGTATGAATTGGACACTGGGATTGCGCGCGCTGTTTGGCTCACCCTTGATGAATTAAAAGAAACTGGCCGTGCACGCTCGCCACTGGTGATTCGTTGTATTGAAGATGCCTTAGCAGGGCAAAAATTTCCATTGTCGATGATTTTTGAGCATTCCTATCATGATTCAAAAGTGGACGATGCATCAGCTACCGATCACAGCATTAAAGGCATTTCACGATGAATCTCGTTTCTGAAAATCACCTAAAGAACGGACATAAATTCGTCATGGTTGGCATGTCTGGTGGCGTAGACTCCTCTGTGTCTGCGGCCCTCCTGATCGAGCAAGGCTATCACGTCGAAGGTCTGTTCATGAAGAACTGGGAAGACGATGATGGCACCGAGTATTGCACAGCCATGCGTGATTTGGCAGATGCGCAAAGCGTTTGTGATGCGTTAGGTATCAAGCTGCATACCGCTAACTTTGCTATGGAGTATTGGGATCGTGTTTTTGAGCACTTCTTAAAAGAATACCAAGCAGGCCGCACACCTAATCCTGATATCCTGTGTAACAAAGAAATTAAATTCCGCGCCTTCCTCGATTATGCATTAACGTTAGGCGCTGACTACATCGCGACAGGACACTACACTCGCCGCGGTCCAGTCACACAAAATCAATCTGGCGAACTCGTCGCCGACCTGTTGCGCGGTGATGACCATAACAAAGATCAAAGCTACTTTCTGCACGCGGTACATGGTCGTGAGATTGCCAAGACGCTGTTCCCCGTCGGTGAGCTGATCAAACCCCAAGTTCGTGCAAAAGCTGAATCAATTGGACTCGCTACAGCCGCAAAAAAAGACTCCACTGGTATCTGCTTTATTGGCGAGCGTCGTTTTAAAGACTTCTTACAACAGTACTTGCCCGCCCAAAAAGGTGAGATCATCACCGATAGCGGTCGTGTAATTGGCACACATGACGGGCTAATGTATTATACACTGGGACAACGCGGTGGTATTGGTGTCGGTGGTTTGAAGGATCAGGCCGAAGGCGCTTGGTTTGTTCTCGCTAAAGATCTTACGAACAACCAATTGATCGTGGGTCAAGGGCATAACCACCCGCTGATGCTCAGTACAACGCTATGGTCTGAAGCTATCGATTGGGTGCGTGGTGATACGCCCCTCACCATCGATCAACCGCTCCGCTGTACTGCCAAAGCCCGCTATCGCCAAAATGATCAAGACTGTACGGTATACGTCGACTCAAGTACATCTGGCGCGGTAAAAGTGGTTTTCGATGAGCCTCAACGTGCGGTAACGCCAGGACAAAGTGTCGTGTTCTATCAAGGTGAGATCTGCTTGGGCGGCGGTGTGATTCGCTCAACGGATGCTGGACACGCTAACCTCTCAAATGTAAACACTGCACATAGCCATCGTCCTGCAAACCTGGAACGCATTTCATGAATGTGTTTAATCCAGATCCTAATGCACCAACGCCACGTCAAGTCAAACTACTCGCCCTTGCTGCTATTTTCCAAGCAGCGGGACTTGCCTATGCCTTTGCTTCGCAAGGTACTGCAGCACTACTTGGCCACCAAGATGCTTTTGATGCCCTGCTAAAAATGGCTCTCTCCGAAGAGACCGATGTATTAAAGCGTTTAGGGGGTGTGGATGAGCTGGCCTTCGGTTTAAAAACATTAGAGAACTGCCTGACCGTACCATTCTCAGTCACGCCTGCCCCAAGAGAGAGAAAACTGCGCTTTACAGAGCCCATGCGTTACGGCTTTGCGCTCCTGCAAATCGAGCGCAAAGTGTTTGGCAAAGCAGCACTTGTAAGCCATCTCGTTCAACAGCAAAAACTACTCAGTCAACGCGTCGCTTTCTTCGATCAACGCTACCGTCACCCTTCAATTCTTGCTGGGATGGCAGCAACTTATCTTGCAACTGCGGGAACGCTTAATACCCGCTTAAAAATTAAAGGCCAGCAAACAACCCTGACCGACCCTGCCAATGTGGACTGTATCCGGGCATGTTTGTTTGCAGGCATGCAGGCTGCTCATATCTGGCGAGAATTGGGTGGGCGGCGCTATCAATTGATTTTAAGTCGTAAAACGATGATGGAAGACTTACGCGCTCTGGCAATCGCACGCTATCGTTTGAAAAAAAATTAACCGTTAAATCTTTAATTCAGTTTTTTTTGTTATTGACTCTTTGTACTTGGAACCACACTCATGCTAAATACCCTTACCGCTCTTTCGCCGCTTGACGGCCGCTATGCCAATAAATGCGACGCGCTGCGTCCTTATCTTTCTGAATTCGGCCTGATTGCCGCACGGGTCAAAGTAGAAGTGCGTTGGTTGCAATCTCTCGCTGATCACCCTGCTATTGGTGAGCTTGCGCCTTTTTCCAGTGAAACCAATGCTGCGCTTGATCTGATCATTCAAAACTTCAGTGAAGCAGATGCTGAACGGATTAAAACCATTGAAGCAACCACCAATCATGATGTGAAAGCGGTTGAATACTTCCTTAAAGAAAAAATTGCCCACATAGCTGAACTTAAAGACGCAGGTGAATTCATCCACTTTGCATGTACCAGTGAAGATATCAACAACTTGTCTCACGCTCTGATGCTGCAAAGTGGTCGTGAAATTCTACTGACGTCGATGCGCCAGCTTCGTGATGGAATTGGTGCGTTGGCGGTTAAGTATGCCGATCAATCGATGCTATCGCGCACCCACGGTCAAACTGCCAGCCCAACCACACTGGGTAAAGAGTTCGCCAATGTCGCATACCGCCTCGCCCGTCAAATCAAACAATTTGAACAAGTCGAGTTAATGGGCAAGATCAACGGTGCCGTCGGTAACTACAACGCCCATCTTTCGGCTTACCCAGACATAGACTGGGCATCACACGCCCAAAGCTTCATCGAGTCGTTGGGCCTAGACTTCAATCCGTACACCACGCAAATTGAACCCCATGACTACATGGCTGAACTCTTCGATGCCCTCAAGCGCTTCAATACCATTCTGATCGACTTTAACCGTGACGTATGGGGTTATATCTCCCTCGGTTTCTTTAAGCAACGTCTCAAAGAAGGCGAAGTCGGTTCATCGACTATGCCACACAAAGTTAATCCGATCGACTTTGAAAATAGTGAAGGCAACCTGGGTCTAGCCAATGCAGTCCTCGCTCATTTAGGTGAAAAACTACCGATCTCACGCTGGCAGCGCGACCTCACTGACTCAACCGTCCTTCGTAATATGGGTGTCGGCTTGGCACAAAGTTTGATTGCTTATGAAGCCTGCTTGAAAGGGATTGGCAAGCTTGAATTGAATGCTGACAAGATCAATGCAGATTTGGATAACGCCCAAGAAGTCTTGGCCGAACCGATTCAAACCGTTATGCGCCGCTTTAACGTCGAACAACCCTATGAGAAATTGAAAGCGTTGACGCGTGGCCAAGCGATGACACGTCAAATGATGCTCGACTTTATTGCGGGTAATGAGTTAATCGCTGTACCAGAGGCCGATCGTGCACGCCTCGCTCTCCTCACACCAGCGAACTATACGGGAAATGCCGCACTTCAAGCGAAGGCATTACCTGATCTTTTGGCTAAATTGAAATAAGCCAAAGGAATGGTCATCTGGGTGGAGACTCTGCCCAGATGAGCGTTCTTTATCGCCATAGACTTTTATAACCAGAACCGATATAACAGGACAAATACTCTATCACTGAATGGACACAGACTTGATCACTCCTAAAACATGCATGATGCAACGACCACTCGCTCTACATTCAAAAATCATCAAACAACGTTGTATATCCACCCGCTGAGATATACATCATGACATCGAAAGAACTTGAGCTTTATCTGCTCCAAAACATTCCCCTAACCCGTGCGATGCAAATCTCTATTTTAGAGGTGACGCTTGATGGTGTGGTTGTGAGTGCGCCACTCCCCCCCAACATCAATCATCGCGATACCGTTTTTGGCGGAAGTGCATCAGCGATTGCAATCCTTGCAGCGTGGGCATTTGTGCACACGCGTTTGCTGAGCGAGGGAACCAAGAGCCGCCTCGTCATCCAGCGTAATAAGATGGAATACGACCTCCCTATTGATGGCACATTTACCGCGCACTCGAGTTTAGCCAATCCGATCGATTGGGATAAATTCACCCAAACCCTACAGCGCCGCGGACGCGCCCGCATTACGATCCTCAGTGTTCTGAAGTATCAAGGACAGGATGTGGGACATTTCGAAGGTCAGTTTGTAGCGATTAAAATCGAAGATCAATCAGATACGATTTAAAAATACGGTATTATCCTCCATAGATCATGTATATATCCATAAAATGACAAGGATCAGCCATGACCACAATACCCTTTAAAAAGAAAAGCTCAATTACTTACCCTAAGCCAGATTCGTATCATTGGTACTGGCTTGGTTTACTCGTACTTGTGTCTGCAATCGCCACGATCCATCCGCTGGAAATGCCAGCCTACTTACTGCATCAATCAGGTACCCTGCTCGGTGTTTTATTGATTGTTTGGCTCACCTATAAAAACTTCGTCAGTCGCACGGGTTTTGCGCTATGTATCATTTTCTTATTGATTCATGTCATTGGCGCACACTATCTCTATTCATTCGTCCCTTACAATGATTGGTTTAAGCAGTTATTTCATGTGGATATTAATGCTTATTTTGGTTGGTCTCGCAACATGTACGACCGCCTTGTGCATCTGGCATATGGTTTACTCCTCTACAAAATCATCTATGATTTTTTCTCGGTTTGGTTGCCTCAAGCCCGACGCGGACAGACTGCACTTCTCGTCATTATGTTTGTGATGGCGTCCAGTATGTTTTACGAGCTGATTGAATGGGTGATTGCCATCGATATGTCTCCCAGAGACGCGGAGAACTATAATGGTCAACAGGGTGATATTTGGGATGCCCATAAAGATATGGCGATTGCTACATTGGGCTCCATCATTGCGTGGATGATCTCTTTGATTAAACGCCGCAAAGCTTAGATAGACTCTCTCATCATTGACTCCTTTAATGAATACTTTACGCTGTGCCTGTCTCGTTTCAATTCAAGATCACAAGCTGTTATTGGTACGGGTGCGCGAAAACCAGCATTGGTATTTGCCTGGCGGTAAAATTGAGACTCATGAATCCCCTGCACAAGCACTACAGCGTGAGCTCATGGAAGAGCTTGGTATTGTGCTGAACCCTGAATCAATTCGTTATTTATACACCGTTCAAGGACCTGCATATGGTCAGGACGGCGAAGTCAAACTCCTTTGTTTTACGGCGGAATGGACCAATCAGCCACAAGCCTTGCAAGAAATCAGTGAAGTCGCATGGTTGGATTGGCAAGACTCAAGCAAACTCGCACCTGCGGTGCAAATTTTATGTCGTCAATTTCTAGATCGATGATCTCTCACCAAAGATATTGACGACAACTCCTTGAACAACAAAACGCTTTGTGCAGTAACACTCACACCATACACACTCATCGATGCGCCTGTCATGATTTAGTCATGACACTCTGGTAAGCAATTCATGCAGGACATCCTATGAGCTATTCTTCGACCCAACCATGGACGCTTGAAAGCCTCGACTTTGATCGCATTGATATGACGCGGATTCGTGAC
>CAYJTU010000178.1:7058-7778 GCA_964373105.1 uncultured Moraxellaceae bacterium
GGGAGATCACACAACGAATGAGATCGTCGAGTCGATTCGTGACGACGAAGATTTATTTTTTGTGCTCTGTAGCGCGTCCTTCGTCGAAAGTGGATCTGACTTTTATACCCATAATTTAGTCGATCATTTTAAAGGCAATGACGTATTGCAAACTTGGCTCGGCGATCACTGGGAACATGAAGAACTGCAACACGGGCTAGCGCTAGCTACGTATGTCAAACATGTCTGGCCAGATTTTGATTGGGATAAGGGCTTTCAAGCCTTCTGGAATGAATATGGTGCGATGTGTACCACTGAGCAACTCGAAAGCAGCCAAGGCCTCGAATTGGCGGCGCGCTGTGTGGTTGAGACAGGCACCGCGAGTCTCTATCGCGCACTCAACGAGATTGCGGATGAACCCGTACTTAAGCAATTAACGCTATATATCCAAAATGATGAAGTACGGCATTACAAAAACTTTCTTCATCATTTCAAAAGCTATCGCGAAACCGAAAAGCTCAGCCGCTTTGCGATCTTACGCGCACTGATCCGCCGAGTGCGTGAGATAAAGAATGAAGACAGTGACATCGCCCTACGTCATGTTTTCAACACCAAGCATCCGCATGATATGAACAATGCCGTTGAGCTACAACGTATCAATGACCGCGTACAGAAGCTACTGCGTAGACATATCCCTGCCAGTATGACCATGAAAATGCTGCTCAAGCCGCTGGACTTGCA
>CAYJTU010000179.1:0-7731 GCA_964373105.1 uncultured Moraxellaceae bacterium
TCATAAAAGCTTTTATTTGTTGAATTTATTCAGACTAAAATTCGTTTTTTACCATATGAAAATACTAAAAGCGTCAAAATTCGCGTAATATTCTAGTGGTATTAGAACAAAAGAAATTTATTTAGTCTCCCCATTACATGACCCCGAAAAGGTTGTTTTTAACGTGGTGGCATTTAAGGCATGGACTTCATCA
The DNA here is from genome assembly GCA_964373105.1 of uncultured Moraxellaceae bacterium. Classification (GTDB taxonomy): domain Bacteria; phylum Pseudomonadota; class Gammaproteobacteria; order Pseudomonadales; family Moraxellaceae; genus Aquirhabdus. Next base: position 194 of record CAYJTU010000179.1, read on the forward strand.
GGGAATTTACGCATGAAAAAACTCCACCTCGTCCTCTCTATTCTTCTCAGTGGATTATTCATCCCCTCGATCAGTTATGCCGCTGCGGATGCGCATGGTGAATTAGGAGGAATTTTATTCTCACTATTCTGCCTAGTTTTCTCTGCGCAAGTACTGGGTTGGCTAGCTTCACGTTTTGGACAGCCACGCGTGATTGGTCAAGTACTCGCCGGGGTCCTCGTTGGACCAAGCTTACTGGGATTTGTGCAGGTCAATCTCACCCTACAAGCTTTAGCGGAGTTTGGTGCGATCTTCTTGATGTTTGCAGTCGGCCTTGAGAATCGTCTGCGTGACTTACTTGCGGTTGGTAAAGAAGCGGTAATTGTGGCAATTTTAGGCATTAGCTTACCGATGCTTGGCGGCTATTGCTTTGGTTTCTTCCATGATTTATCACAAATTCAGAGTATTTTTATTGGTACAGCCATGGTGGCGACCAGCGTCGGGATTACCGCGCAAGTCTTAAATGATCTTGGCGTGATTAACAGTAAATATGCCCGAATTATTCTAGGTGCTGCCGTCATCGATGATATTTTAGGTTTAGCAATACTGGGTGTCGTATCGGGTATGGCAAGCGGTGAAGAAGTTTCAGCGATTGGTGTCGCGACGACCCTCGGTATCTCATTGGGATTTGTTTTTGTCGTACTCGTGGTTGGCGTGCCGCTGATTCGACGCATTCAATCTCACCTTAACCCTCAGAAAATTTCTGGTGGTTTTGGTCTTATCATATCCTTAAGTTTAGGCTTTGCAGCGCTATCGGGTGTGGTCGGGCTAGCCCCAATCATCGGTGCATTCCTGATCGGGATGGTGCTTGCTGAAGTCAGCGATAATTATGACTTCCAAGATAAAGTACATGCTTTAGAAAGCTTTCTGGCGCCGGTATTCTTTGCGATGGTCGGTGTTCAATTGCCTTTGGCACTCCTCGCAGACAGTGAAGTGCTGTGGAACGGTGCGGTACTTACCATTATCGCGATCCTTGGCAAGTGGCTCGGTGGTCTTGCCATCGCCCCACAGCAAGGCTTCAAGGTAGCTAATAAAGTCGGAGTCGGGATGGTACCCCGTGGTGAAGTCGGTTTGATCGTAGTTGGTATTGGACTCAGTACACAGCTTATTGACAACAAATTATTTGCTGAAATTGTGGTCATGATCATCGCAACCACTGTCTTTGCACCGATCGTTTTAAGGATGATCATCAAACCAGAGGCCCGTCCACGCTTAAAGGAAGAAGACGCACTGGGTACTTCGGATGGTAAAGGTATCTAAGGCTATCACCTCCATTGACCCATCAAAAAGACACGCCTATGCGTGTCTTTTTGATTTGAGGAAACGCGCTCTTTAAACCACATTCAACGTGACATCGATATTGCCACGCGTCGCATTGGAGTACGGACAGACTTGATGTGCCTTTGCCACCAAGTCTTCCGCAACCGAGCGCTCCACACCCGGAATCGATATATTGAGTGTCGCCTCTATGCTAAATGCTTGACCAACTGGGCCAATGCCCACATGGCCTTCAATAGAAATGTCTTGCGGGAGTTTAACTTTCTCGCGCCCCGCGACAACTTTCAGCGCACCAATAAAACAAGCTGAATATCCAGCGGCGAAGAGTTGCTCAGGGTTGGTGCCCACCGCACCGCCACCGCCCATTTCTTTGGGAATCGTCAGTTTAAAATCAATCACACCATCACTTGAGCGTACAGTGCCATCACGACCACCTGTCGCAGTTGCAACAGCGGTATAAAGTGTTTTATCTAAAGACATGATCCGACTTCCTTTGATGAATAGTTAAATGACTAAACGTCTTTCACTCTGATTCCATGCAAACTGTGCCATAGCATGTCATAGTTTTTGCGATTGCAATGCACGCAATAACACAATCATACTTAAGCCCAACGACCCGATACATTCATGACTTAAAGAAGATGAACCATATGGAAGAAAATAAATTAAGCGATCGTGCGGCTTATATCAATCAGCTAATTTTGGAAGGTATTCCAGCTTCTACAGCGAGTGGTTTTCGAGTCGATCAGGTCGACCTACCCACAGTGACTTGTGTACTTCCCTTTCATGCCAAGCAGATTCGACCTGGTAATACCATCTCAGGCCCAACCATGATGATGCTGGCCGATGCCGCCATGTATGCGCTGATACTCGCTTTGGATGATACACAGCGCATGTCTGTGACACAGGATTTGCATATCCATTTTTTGGCACGACCGGCGGCCGATCAGGATTTACAAGCGATTGTCACCTTGGTCAAGCAAGGGCGGCGAAGTGTGGTGATGCGGGTGGATATTTATAGTGTAGCTAGTGAGAAAGAGAAGAAATTGGTTGCCTTTGCGACGGGGACGTATGCATTGGTGGGGTGAAATGTCACAACACTCATAACTCTCCTAGATTTCACTTACCCCCCGTTTATATAACCATTAATAGAGGTAAAGATGTCTTCTGAACATGAAAAATATCACTTCAGTGCAACCTGTCATACAAATGATACAGCAGTACTTCATTGTCTACGCGCTTTATGTCAGTACGCAGAGCAAGGCAAACACCCCCAAATTGGTTGGGGAGGTACAAAGCAAAGTATATGGAAAAAATCGAAAGGAGAATTTACGGTTCGTTTTACACACCCTGTATTTAGAGATACTTTTTTAAAAGAAGCTGAACGACTACTGCCAAAACTATGGACTCTTGTAAAAACTCATGATGGAGATCCAGCATCACCACAAAGATAACGTATAAAACTATAAATTAATTGGGAAAATTATCGAATCACTCCACAAAGATCCAACAATCGATTGGCATAGCCCCACTCATTATCATACCAAGCCAATACCTTGGCTTGCCGTCCTGCAACCATCGTCTGCAAACTATCAACCACCAGCGAAAATGACTGGTGATTAAAGTCACTGGAGACTAAAGGTTGGTCTGTCACATCCATGATGCGCTGATACCGACCTTTCGCAGCATCAATTAGCGTCTGATTAATTTGCTCAATCGTCGCGGGCCGCGCCATGACGAAAGACAGATCAATCGCAGCGACATTCAAAGTCGGTACACGGATCGAGTAGCCTTCAATACGATGCTCCATATGGGGCAACACCCGCTTGAGCGCCCCTAATGCACTGGAAGTCGTCGGAATGATATTTTGTGCAGAAGCCCGTGCACGACGTGGATCACGGTGGGCATGATCCAACACCGATTGATCTGCGGTCATGGCATGGATTTCAGTCATCAAGGCCGACTCAATGCCAAAGGCATCATCCAATATCTTGACCAAGGGCACCAACGCTTGCGTGGTACATGACACACTCGAAATGACTTTGTCCGAAGGCTTTAATAGTGTCTCATTCACACCAAAAACGATAGCGGCATCAACGGTATCAAAAGGCGCAGCACTGATAATCACCCGAGTTGCACCAGCAGATAAATGCCTAGATGCATCAATACGGGAACGGAAATGACCGCTACACTCAAGAACTAAATCAATCTCTAAATCAGCCCATGGTAAGAGTGACGGATCAGCTTGCTGTAATAGCTGAATCCGCCGACTTTGCTGCTGACTTGTTACAATGAGCTCTGCCCCCTCTAGCTCAACAGTCCCATGAAAGCGGCCATGCGCACTATCAAATCGCAGTAAATGCGCCAAGATATCAAATGCTGCAATATCATTAATCGCAACGATTTCAATATTTGGAATGCAGTTATTCTCGAACCAAGCACGTAAGACATTGCGACCAATTCGACCAAAACCATTGATTGCAACACGTAAAGGTCTAGTGGCGGATTGATTCGATGCAGGACTCAAAGCGGGATTCAAATTTAATTCCTTAAACAAACCAAAATTTTGAAGTACAAATTAAAAAGAAATGAGGAAGTCCATGATCAATCACCGACTTCCTCACGCACATTCATATTTTCAGGTTGTTACTCAATCAAAAGCCTTACGGCTAAAACGATTAGCCAACCAACTCATTCACTGCATCAACGACAGCCTGCGCGGTGATGCCGAAATACTCATAGAGTTTTGACGCTGGTGCAGACTCACCGAATGAACGCATGCCAATCACACGACCGTCTAAACCGACAAACTTCCACCAGTAATCTACATGCGCAGCTTCAACAGCTACACGCGCACGAATTGCTGTTGGCAGAACTGATTCACGATATTCTGCAGATTGCGCGATGAATACCTCACACGATGGCATTGATACCACTCGTACGCCATCCAATTGAGCATAGGCCTCCATCGCTAGACCGATTTCCGAACCCGTCGCGATGATAATCGCTTTAAGCGTTCCTTTCTCCGCAGCAAGGATATAACCGCCTTTCGCCACATCAGCCAATTGAGCTGCAGATCGGGTTTGGAAGGGTAAATTCTGACGAGAGAAAATCAATGCAGTTGGGCCATCTTGACGTTGCAGTGCCAACTTCCAAGCAACGGCAGACTCCACTGTATCCGCTGGGCGCCAGAGATGAAGATTTGGTGTACCGCGTAAGGATGCAATTTGTTCAATCGGTTGATGCGTTGGACCATCTTCACCCAAGCCAATCGAATCATGGGTATAGACATGAATGACACGCTGCTTCATGAGTGCAGACATACGCACTGCATTACGGGCGTACTCCATGAAAATCAGAAACGTCGCCACATAAGGGATAAAACCACCATGCAAGGCGATCCCGTTTGCCATAGCCGTCATGCCGAACTCACGCACACCGTAATGGATGTAATTGCCCGCAGGATTATCTTGGATTCCTTCGCAGCCTTTCCAAATTGTAAAATTCGAACCGGCCAAATCTGCAGAACCACCCAGCAACTCCGGCAGGATCGGACCAAATACGCTCAAAGTATTCAAACTGGCTTTACGACTTGCCACAGTTTCCGCTTTGTCATTACACTCTGCGATAAATGCATCGGCTTTTTCTTCAAAGTCAGCAGGCAAAGTACCACCTAAACGACGTTGCAGTTCCGCAGCAAGTTCAGGATAGCGGGATTGATAAATCTCAAAAACGGAATCCCAATGCTGTTCAAGTGCGGCACCTTTAGCCTTGCCATCCCATGCTTCATAGATGTCATCACTAATGACAAAAGCTTCATCGGTCCAGCCTAACTCTTCACGTGCCAATAAAATTTCTGCTGCACCAAGCGGCGCACCATGCGACTCTTCTTTGCCTTGCTTGTTGGGCGAACCCAAGCCAATGATTGTTTTACAGATGATCAGAGATGGCTTAGTGTTCTCAGCTTGGGAAGCCAATGTCGCGTCGCGGATGGCTTGAGCATCGTGACCATCAACCTTGATGACATGCCAGCCATAGGACTCAAAACGCTTTTGTGTATCATCGCTAAACCAGCCTTCAACTTCACCATCAATTGAAATGCCATTGTCATCATAAAACGCAATCAACTTGCCTAATTGCAATGTGCCTGCTAATGAGCACACCTCATGCGAGATGCCTTCCATCAAGCAACCATCGCCTAAGAAGCAATAGGTAAAGTGATCCACAACGTCTAAGCCATCACGATTGAATTGTGCTGCGAGAGTTTTCTCAGCCACAGCAAAACCAACGGCATTGGCTATACCTTGCCCCAATGGACCCGTTGTCGTTTCAACACCAACGGTATAGCCATACTCTGGATGACCCGGTGTTTTACTATGTAACTGACGGAATTGTTTAATGTCATCAATCGATACATCGTAGCCCGTCAAATGCAACAGTGCGTATTGCAGCATCGAACCATGGCCATTGGACAAGACAAAACGGTCACGGTTGACCCAATTTGGATTGCTCGGGTTATGACGTAAAATCTGACGCCAAAGTACCTCTGCGATATCCGCCATGCCCATAGGCGCACCGGGATGACCTGAATTCGCCTTTTGAACGGCATCCATAGCGAGTGCACGGATAGCATTTGCGAGAGGGCGTTGATTCAAAGGTGGGTTAAAAACTGGCTGACTATGAGCGTGGGCTGGTAGATTCATAACAAACACCTAGGGGCAGATCGTTGCGCAAAAATATGATGGGCTATTGTCGTTGAATTGGCATAGTGGGTAAAGCATTCTTGATAAAGAAACACATTTAGTATGTGTGCACTTACGATATTGAGCGTTTGTAGTGCGTTTTTACGTGATCAATGCTAGTCGCTCATAAAAAATCGCGTTATCATGGGGAGATAATACTTTTGATAAGCAAGTGGTTTTTACATGCGTGAATACTCTGTTTTTACTTCTGAATCGGTCAGTGAAGGCCACCCCGACAAAATGGCTGACCAAATCAGCGATGCCATCCTTGATGCCATTCTAGCTCAAGATAAACATGCCCGTGTTGCTTGTGAGACATTGGTAAAGACAGGCGTGGTTGTGTTGGCTGGGGAGGTCACCACAACAGCAAATGTTGATTTTGAAAAAATCGCGCGAGATACCGTTAATAGTATTGGTTATAACCATTCCGACTTGGGTTTTGATGGCTCTACCTGTGCAGTACTGAACATTCTCGGCAAACAATCGCCAGATATCGCACAAGGCGTTGATCGCCAAAAACCTGAAGATCAAGGTGCCGGCGACCAAGGGCTCATGTTTGGTTATGCATCCAATGAAACAGACTCTCTGATGCCCGCTCCGATTTGCTTTGCACACCGACTCGTCGAAAAACAAGCAGAACTGCGCAAAAATGGCACATTGCCTTGGTTACGACCTGATGCCAAAAGCCAAGTTACTTTTCATTATGAAAATGGCGTCCCAAAATACGTCGATGCGATTGTGCTTTCAACACAACATGACCCTTCTATTTCGCAAACAGCTCTCAAAGAAGCCGTGATGGAAGAAATTGTCAAATCAATCTTCCCGAGCGAAATGCTCCATGCGAAAACCCAGTATCACATTAACCCTACAGGGATCTTTGTGATCGGTGGTCCTGTGGGCGATTGCGGATTAACAGGTCGTAAGATCATCGTTGATACCTACGGCGGTATGTCACGTCATGGTGGTGGTGCATTCTCTGGCAAAGATCCGTCTAAAGTAGACCGCTCGGCTGCTTATGCGGGACGTTATGTCGCCAAAAATATCGTTGCTGCGGGACTTGCAGATAAATGTGAGATTCAAGTGAGCTACGCGATTGGGGTTGCTGAACCGACATCGATTTCTATCAATACCTTTGGCACTGGTAAAGTCAGCGATGAAACGATCATCGCTTTGGTCCGTGAACACTTTGACCTACGTCCGTATGGCATCAGCCGCATGCTTGATTTGCTTCACCCCATCTATCAAGAAACAGCAAGCTATGGTCACTTTGGCCGCGAAGCAAATGGACTACACTTCAGTTGGGAACGTACAGATAAAGCAGCGGATCTAAAAGCTGCCCTGTAATATCAACATCTTGCAATAAAAAAAGCTCCGCAAATTTGAAGAGCTTTTTTTATTGGTATTCCCAGCTATTTAAATAGAAGCACCCTCTAAAAAGAGGGTGTTTTTATACGACAGTTGTCTTAATTAATTAACCGC
>CAYJTU010000180.1:0-7715 GCA_964373105.1 uncultured Moraxellaceae bacterium
TCCGTTCAAGGTCGGTGTTGGCTTTACTGATAGCGATCACCATACGTAAATCGCTTGCCGCTGGCTGACGCAGTGCAAGGATCTGCAGTAAATCTGAGTCAATGCGGGTTTCCATCGCATTCACTTGCGCATCATTTTCTTGAACAGTGGTTGCCAGTGCTGCATCGGTATCCAATAGTGCATGGATTGCATTTGCAACTTGCGACTCAACCAGTCCACCCATCGCTAAAAACTGAGCATGTACTTGGCCCAAGTCTTCATTGAACTGTTGGGAAATATGATGTCCAAAATCTTCCTTAGTCGCGACCATGACACGGTTCTCCTCGTGATATTCGATATTATTTTAAGGTTAAGCATCAAACCGAAGTTCAGAGTTAGCAGATTGAACTTCGGGCGATCTTATTCATTATCCCATCAAACTTAGCCGTAACGACCAGTAATATAGTCTTCGGTTTGTTTTTGATGTGGGTTGGTGAACAAGGTGTTGGTATCGGTGTGTTCGATGACTTTACCCAAATACATAAACGCGGTGTAATCAGAGACACGTGCCGCTTGCTGCATGTTATGGGTCACGATGATGATCGTGAATTTCTTTTTCAGCTCATGGATCAGCTCTTCAACTTTCAAGGTTGAAATCGGGTCAAGTGCCGAACAAGGCTCATCGAGTAACAGTACTTCTGGCTCAATCGCAATCGAACGTGCAATCACCAGACGTTGCTGCTGACCACCCGATAGACCTAATGCAGAATCATGCAAACGGTCTTTGACTTCATCCCAAAGCGCAGCACCCTTCAATGAGGTTTCAACGACTTCGTCCAGAATGCTTTTCTTATTGACGCCTTGCAAACGCAAACCGTAGCAGACGTTTTCATAAATGGATTTTGGAAAAGGATTGGCTTTTTGGAAAACCATACCCACGCGGCGACGTAGGCTAGTGATATCCACACTGCTATCAAAGATATCTTGATTATCGAGCAGAATCTGACCAGTGATGTGACATCCTTCAATCAGGTCATTCATGCGGTTGAAGGTACGCAGCAACGTAGACTTACCACAGCCTGAGGGTCCAATAAACGCGGTTACACGCTTGCTGGGAATGACCATATTGACATCGTATAGTGCTTGTTTCTTGCCGTAAAACAAATTGAGATCTTTGGTCACGACTTCAATTTCATCGGCAGAATACGTGCTCAAGTCGCGATTTTTTTCATTACCACTGACATTGGTACGGATGGTCGTTGGTGCATTTGCTCCAGTCGCTTCTGGAGGCTGTATATTCGTTGTCATCTGAGACTGCCTATTCGTTGTGATCTCGTTCATCATTAATACTACCTATTAAGTTGTCGATAGGATATAGGCTAAGGCCGCACCTTCGAATTTCTGCATGTTCCTCAAGAGCAGTAGGCTGATCGCCTTTGACCACTCCCATGAGGATGTAGACTTAATTACTTGTTTACTTACCCGTGGTGTTTCTCGCAAAGACCAAACGTGCAACGAGATTAATAATCACGACATACAGTGATATTAATGCGGCGCCTGCCCATGCCAAACTAATCCAACCATCATCCGCACTCATCGCAAACTGGAAAATCGTATTCGGTAAGTTGGCAATCGGTTGGTTTAAATCTGTTGAGTAGTAAGGGCTATTCAACGCCGTAAATAGCAAGGGTGCAGTTTCGCCACTGATCCGAGCCAAAGCCAGTAATATCCCAGTGATAATACCGTTTCTCGCAGCAGGCAAACAAATGCGCAAGATGGCTTGGCGCTTCGATGAACCCAATGCAAGAGAACCCTCGCGCATCACATCAGGAACCAGCAGCAGCATGTTTTCAGTGGTACGCACCATGACTGGCACAGCAATAATCGCTAATGCCACCACGCCTGCATATCCCGAGAAGTGCTGCATCGGGACGACCATGATGATATAAACAAACAAGCCGATCACGATGGATGGTGCAGATAAGAGCACATCATTCACAAAACGAACCAGTGATGCAAACTTGCCCTCACGGCCATATTCTGCAAGATATACCCCGGTAAAAATACCAATCGGCGCAGCGATCACCATCGCTAAACCCACCATCAGAAAACTACCGACGATCGCATTCAGCAAACCACCTTCCGCCATTGGCGGTGGTGTGATTTCAGTGATTAAAGCCCAGTTAAATGAACCAAAACCACGCTCGATCACCGTGAACAAAATCCAGAACGGTAATGCCATACCCAGAAAAGAAATAATCGTCGCAAGCGATAGCACTGCTTTATTGATAAACTTTCTTTTAAAGTTAAAAAACGGAGTCATTGTGTAAGTGGCCATTAGCTTTTCTTCACTTTATGAATAAGTGCGCGAGCAATCGCTAGCACAACGAAGGCTATAAAAAATAGAATCAAGCCAAGAGCCAGTAGCGCTGACATATGCAAGTCTTTCGCTTCCGCAAACTCATTGGCAATCACCGAAGCAATACTATTACCAGAATCAAATAAGCCGATACTGATCGTATTCACGTTACCAATCATAAACGTCACCGCCATGGTTTCGCCCAGTGCACGACCCAAACCAAGCATTACACCGCCAGTTAGCGCCACTTTGGTATGTGGTAACACGATATCGCGGGTCACTTCCCAGCGATTTGCCCCCAATCCATAACCACCTTCTTTCAAGGCTTGTGGCACGACATCAAACACTTCGCGCATGACTGCCGTGATAAACGGAATGATCATGATCGCCAAGATCAAAGCGGCAGGTAAAAAACCAATCCCGATCGGTGGACCTGCAAAAATATCCCCCAGCAGCCACACGCCATCAAACCATTTCGTCAGTACAGGCTGTACATGGTCGGCAAGGATCGGTGCGAGTACAAACAATCCCCACATGCCATAAATGATGCTGGGAATCCCTGCAAGCAACTCAATCACGGCATTTAAGGTTGCACGAAAGCGATAAGGACAGAGTTCAGTCAAGAAAAATGCGATAAAAAAACTAATCGGCACCGCAATAATAAGCGCAATAAAAGACGTGACTAACGTGCCATACACGGCAGGTAGAACGCCAAAGTTTCCTGCAACAGGATCCCACTCACTGGTGGTAAAAAATGTCAGGCCCATATGTTTGAATATGGGCATTGAGCCGTCAACCAACGTGAAAATGATTGCTCCCAGTACAATCAGTACCAACAGCGCTATACCGAGTACAAATACTCGGAACCGCGCATTACGGCCATTCTCGATCTGTAATAAACGAGCAGCAGATGTTATCTCTGAAGTAATCATAATTGCCTTATCTATCCGAGTTGCATACAAGAGAGTGCTTGAGTAGAAAAATTACATCCAACTGAAGTCACTCAGAATTTTTTAGTGTTGATACTGAAAACATCATTGCAACCCCAACAATGATGCCAATAAAGAATGTGTATTTAATGTCTCCCGATTAAATACATATTCGCTATCTCAAGTTCGAATCTAAAAAAGTTAAATCCTTAAACGTCAAAAACAGAGCTACATGCGACCACATAGCTCTGAATGTTCATCCTTCAATCAACTGATCCATCAGCTAATTCAAAGATTAATTACCAAACAGCTTTACCTGCGGTATCTTTGATTTCTTTTTTCCATGACGCTTGGATCAGCTTCACAACGTTTGCAGGCATTGGTACAAAGTCCAATTGTGCAGCTTGAGCTGAACCGTTTTTGAATGACCATTCAAAGAATTTCAGCACTTCTTGAGTCTGAGCAGGCTTGTCAGCTTTCTTTTGCAACAGTACGAATGCTGCACCAGTGATTGGCCAGCTTGTTTTGCCTGGTTCATTGGTCAGAATTTCATAGAAACCTGGTGCATTTGCCCAGTCTGCATGTGCAGCTGCTGCTTGGAATGTGCTGTCATCAGGCAGTACATACGCGCCATCGCGGTTTAACAATTGTGTATAAGACAATTTGTTTTGTTTTGCGTAAGCATATTCAACATAACCAATTGAACCATTGATACGTTGTACATAAGACGCTACACCCGCATTGCCTTTACCAGCAACACCTTCTGGCCATTGCACAGTTGCGTCGTTACCCACTTTGGTTTTCCAGTCGGCACTAACTTTAGACAAATAGTTTGTGAAAATAAAGGTGGTACCTGAACCATCAGCACGACGAACAACAGTGATGTTGTCATCAATGTCTTTTAAGCTTGGGTTGATTGCAACCAATGCTGGATCATTCCAAGTTTTGATTTTACCCAAGTAAATGTTTGCAAGCAGTTCGCCAGTCAATTTGATTTGACCTGGGGTAACGCCTTTCAAATTCAATACTGGAACAACACCACCCATGATTGCTGGGAATTGTGTCAAACCTTTCGCTTCTAATTCTTGTGGTGACAGCGGCTTATCAGATGCACCAAAATCTACAGTTTTTTCATTGATTTGTTTGATACCAGCACTTGAGCCGATTGGTTGGTAGTTCAAACCAACGTTCGATTTTGCTTTATAGGCATCAGCCCATTTTGCAAAAATTGGCGCAGCAAAAGAAGAGCCCGCACCAGTGATATCGGCAGCATGCACGACACCAACACTTGCGGTTGATACTAGAACTGATAACATCAGAGAGTTAATACGCATTATTTAGACCTCAAAAATAGAGCAAACAATATCAATAAAAAACAGAATTTGTGAACGGTGCTATTAGACCCGAGAATTGTGATACTTTTATGACAGTCTTCTGACAATCGACATATTAGGCTTTTTTCTCTAGCAAAACGATACCTTTTTTTCAGCATTCTCGTCACGTAACGAACAAATCGATCCCGAGAAATTTCAACCTAAAAGCAATAAGGCAAATACACAACCCTCATAAAAAAAGCTTATTTTGGTTAAAGCTAAAAAACTCAGCTAAATCATCTTTCATATCGCGTGCATTTTTTAATGTAACCAGTCGTTTTTTTTTCAAAAGATAGCGATATGATACTTCACATCATCATCGTCTAAAATGGAATTTACCCTATGGTGTCTTCAGCTTGCAAAATCAGTAGCTGCGTCATTATTACGTTGGGTCTACTTACGGCTTGTGCTTCGACACCGCCTAAAAACGCCAGTGCGCGAATCAACACTCAATCCGAGTTCTATCGACAGCTTGCCAGAACGCCACTGCCAGACCACCTGCCGATTCCAGTCAAGGGGATCAGTGCCGATGAACTGGTGGATACTTGGGGCAATGCACGTAGTCGTGGTCGTAGTCATGAAGGCATTGATATTTTAGCCAAACGCGGAACGCCTGTTTTAAGCGCCACCGACGGTATCGTCAGTCGCATCAGCAGTTATGGTGCGGGTGGAAATGCCATAACCGTGGTTGGGAACGCACTGAGTCAGCATTACTACGCCCATCTCGATGGCTTTGGTAAATACCGTATTGGTGATCCGGTTAGAATCGGCGATACGTTGGGCTATGTGGGGAGTACTGGAAATGCAACAACATCCCATCTGCATTATGGTATTTATCTCTCGCCGAATCGAACTGCGGTGAATCCATACGGTTATTTACGCTAAAATAGTGTTTTGCATGATTTGAGTTAGGCTATGGATATTGCGGAGCAACTTGCGGTTTTTGCTGAAACAGGCAATCAACAACGTATCCACCTCAATGATGGACGGACGCTACAAGGCTGGATTATGGAAATCAGAGAAGACGACCTTCTCATGAGTACAGGCTTCTCTGAAAAACAAGGCAAGGATGATTGGATCCCTTTTAAAGCGATCCAGCTGGATCGGCTTGAATATTGGGATACTCAGCAGTCGCTGTGGGCAGTGTTCCTGATCGATACAAACTAACACTATCTGGCTCAAAATTATCAGTTATGTTCAGCGTTCGCTTTGAGGAAAAGACCCTTCCTCAACTGAACTAGGAACCGATCATGAGCCATCTCCGCCTCACCCCACAAATGCGCCGCAAACAATCTACTCAAGCCTGGGTACTCCTGCCACTCGTTCTCTCACTGGCAGCCTGCACCACGCATACAGGATCTATAAAACAACAATCATCAGCACGTGATCAGTACGTAGTCTCCCCTGCGCCAAGCGTCGGTCTTCGCGCTGCGGGCCTGAATGTCTCTCCAATATCTGGATACCACGGTTTCGAACAACGTGCATTAAACAGTCCTTTAGAAAGTAGCGAAAGCTATCAGAAAAATAAAGAAAACGACGTCAAACAAACCAGCAGCGATGCGGTCTCAACGCTGAGTTTAGATGTCGATACTGGCGCCTATGCCAATATTCGTCGTTTCCTGCGGCAGGGAAAAATGCCCCCTGTGGATGCAGTCCGTATCGAGGAGATGTTGAACTATTTTAACTACAGCGATGCAGCACCTAGCAATAGCCATCCCTTTGCAATCAATACCGAATTGGCTCCCGCCCCCTGGAATAAAGACAACCTCCTGCTGAAAGTCGGGGTGAAAGCGGTTGATGTCAAAACCATCGATCAGCCCCCTGCCAATCTGGTCTTCTTAGTTGATGTTTCAGGATCCATGAATGCTCAGAATAAATTGCCTTTGGTTCAAGCGACTCTACGGTTACTGACCAAACAATTACGCCCACAGGATAAAGTATCGTTAGTCGTCTATGCAGGTCGGACTGCTATTGAGCTTGAACCAACATCAGGTGCGGATAAAGCCAAGATTCTATCGGCGATCGATCGTCTACAAGCCAATGGCTCAACCAATGGTGAATCTGCACTGCGTCTGGCGTACAGCCAGGCCACGCAAAGCTTTATCAAAGGGGGCATCAACCGCATCCTACTGATGACCGACGGTGACTTTAATGTTGGACTCTCAAGTCCGGATCAAATTAAAGAACTGGTCAGCAAAGAGCGTGAAAAAGGGATTTCACTATCTACTTTCGGCTTTGGCGAAGGTAACTATCAAGAGGCAATGATGGAGCAAATTGCCGATGTGGGTAATGGCAATTATAGCTACATCGACTCACTGGAAGAATCTAAGAAAGTGCTTGGCGATGAGTTAGCTGCCACCTTTAATACTGTCGCCAAAGACGTCAAACTCCAACTTGAGTTTAATCCTGCACAGATTAAAGAGTGGCGTCTGATCGGCTATGAAAACCGCGTCTTGCAAGAACAAGACTTTAAGAATGATAAAGTGGACGCCGCAGAGATTGGCGCAGGTAAAAGTGTGGTTGCTTTATACGAGCTGACCCCTGTAGGAAAAGCAGGGCTGTATGCAGAGCGTCGCTATAGTGATAAAAAAGAAACCTCGGCACGCAATCAAGAGCTGGGTTTCCTCAAAGTCCGCTATAAACAACCGACAGGAAATATCAGTACCGAATTTAACGTCGCTTTACCGAGCCGCGCGAGTTCCGCACCCAGCACCGATCTTCAATTTGCAGCGGCGGTGGCTGGATTTGGTCAGCTCTTAAAGAACAGCAAATACCAAGGCCAGTGGAGCTATGCACAATCAGCGACCCTCGCCCAACAGTCGCTGGGCAATGATCGTGGTGGTTATCGATCAGAGTTTGTGAAGTTGGTCGAGCTTGCCGATAGTATTGCCACACCTGCGGCTGAGGCATCAAGCAAAAATTAAGTCTCTCGCTGCATCCACTTAAAAAAGCCAAGGTTTGTGCCTTGGCTTTATGTTGTGTGAGACTTGAGATTGATTTTATTAAAGATCTAAGCCGTTAAAAGCCAAAACCCCCACCTCTTTTGAGGTGGGGGTTTTGGTTTGTAGCTTTTGG
>CAYJTU010000181.1:0-2418 GCA_964373105.1 uncultured Moraxellaceae bacterium
GCGTAAACGTGTCACTCAAACTGCTGGAACTGGCAGCGCGCGCCTTTGGCGATACCGTGGATATCGAGATCATCGAGGCGCATCATCGCCATAAGGTCGACGCACCGTCAGGCACGGCATTTATGATGGGTCAATCCGTCGCGGGTGCGCTGGGGCGTAACTTAAAAGACGTGGCGGTGTATGGACGCGAAGGTCATACCGGTGCGCGTGATCGTCAGACCATCGGCTTTGAAACGATACGCGGCGGCGATATCGTTGGTGAGCATACCGTGATGTTTATCGGTGAAGGTGAGCGCGTCGAGATCAAGCATATGGCGACCAGCCGCATGAACTTCGCCAGTGGTGCGGTACGTGCTGCGCTCTGGGCGACGCCGAAGCCAGCCGCGCGCTATGATATGCAAGACGTTTTAAACTTAAAAGATTAAATCTATGATGTTGAATATTAGACATTGAATCTCATGCTTAAATTGAAACATGAGATTTAAAAAAGCTGAAAAACCTACAATAAATCGTGGCGCGTAGGGGCAACATGTCCATACGCTGTGTCTTTAAAACAAAGAATCAGGACAGATCAACATGAACAAGATACTTAAACTGACCGTGCTGTTATCTACCCTCGCCCTCGTCTCCAGCGCCTTTGCTGAAGCGACGCCGCAAAAACTGGTCGTCGATCGCGATGGCGTGAAGGTGTGGACGTACAAAGAAGATGGCAATCCGACCAAGAACTTCCGTGCTTCGACCATCCTTGATAGTACGCTGGTTGGTGCAGTGGCTGTGGTGATGGATACCGAGCATACCGCTGAGTGGGCGCCGTATACGGGCAAAGCGTTGATCTTAGATCGTAATGATCAATCGGGAGTCTTTACCCTGCGTATGGATCTCGACTTTCCCTTCCCGCTCAAAGATCGTGATGTGGTGATCTCTGGCCGTTTAAGCCAAGCCGCCGATGGTGTGGTGACGATCAAGAACGATATCACGACCGATGCGCGCGCCCCAGTCCGTGATAAGTTCATCCGTATCGAGCACTATGCGGGACTCTGGCAGTTCAAGCCGCTGCCTAAAAACGCGAGCGGCAAATCTCAAGTCGAAGTGACAGTCAGTGGCTACGCTGATCCCAATGGCATGCTGCCCAAAGGCATCGTCAATATGTTCGTGCAAGAACAACCGTTTGAGATGCTGCGTAATATGAAGAACTATGTCAAAGCCGCGAAGTACCAGCAGGCGACGGTCATTGGGGTGAAAGAGTTTTAAGCGTTTCGCTGACGCAAAGAAAAGCCTCATTCTTTAGCCTAAGAATGAGGCTTTTCTTTTTATCAATCTTAAGCCTGCGTCACCGCAATGCGCAATTCTTTAGGCATAGAGAACACGACGTTCTCCTCACGCCCCGCCAGCTCAACCGGTGTCTGACCACCCCATTCGCGCAAGCGCTGGATCACTTGGCTGATCAAAATCTCTGGCGCGGATGCCCCTGCGGTCACGCCCACTTGCTTGGCACCGTCAAACCATGTGCGCTGCATCTCATCGGCGTTGTCCACTAAGTAGGCATGCACGCCTTCACGCTCGGCCAGCTCACGCAGACGGTTGGAGTTGGAGGAGTTCGGTGAACCGACCACCAAAATCACATCGGCCTTGACGGAAAGATCTCGCACTGCGTCTTGGCGGTTCTGGGTGGCATAGCAGATATCGTCTTTACGCGGGCCTTGGATCTCAGGGAAGCGACTACGCAGCGCATCAATCACCCGCGCGGTATCGTCCATCGACAGCGTGGTCTGGGTGACAAACGCCAGTCTGCGCCCCTCACGCACTTCAAGCTTGGCGACGTCTTCTTCATCTTCAACCAAGAAGATCTTGCCGCCATAACTGGTGTCGTATTGCCCCATGGTGCCTTCGACTTCAGGATGACCTTGGTGACCGATCAAGATCGCATCGACGCCATCGCGCGCATAGCGGGTGACTTCGATATGTACCTTGGTCACCAGTGGACAGGTCGCGTCAAAGACTTTCAGGCCACGGCGACCCGCTTCCAGTTGCACGGCTTTGGAGACGCCATGCGCACTGAAAATCACGATGGCATCATCAGGCACTTGATGCAGCTCTTCGACGAATACCGCACCGCGCGCGCGCAAGTCATCGACCACGAATTTGTTATGCACCACTTCATGACGCACATAAATCGGCGCGCCAAAGACTTCTAAGGCACGATTCACAATCGCGATGGCACGATCGACGCCGGCACAAAAACCACGCGGGTTGGCTAATACGATATCCATGATGGCTACTACTCTATGCTCTAAACTCGATCAACAAACAGATGACGCCGCCTAGCGGCGATTTAAATTTCATTTTGCACTATAGATTACTGCATTTTGCAGTTTTTTCTGTACTATATTGCCAACCTTTATTTTATGCTCTTTTAAC
>CAYJTU010000181.1:2428-7596 GCA_964373105.1 uncultured Moraxellaceae bacterium
TCACGAAAAGATTTTTGGAGAATCGCATGGCGGGCTTATTATTTGTGGTGGCTGCGGCGTCTGGCACAGGCAAAACATCACTGGTCAAGGCGCTCCTTGAGAAGACACCTGAGCTCACCTTGTCGGTCTCCCACACCAGCCGCAGCCCACGTCCCGGTGAGGAACACGGTGTCCACTATCACTTCACCGAAAAAACCGTCTTCGAAGAGATGATTGGCGATGGCTACTTCATCGAACATGCCGAAGTGTTTGGCAACTACTACGGCACCAGTCATATCGGCGTGTCCCAACAGCTTGAGCAAGGTCACGATGTACTGCTCGAGATCGACTGGCAGGGTGCGGAGCAAGTGCGTAAGCTTTTTCCGAAATCCATCCAGATCTTTATCATTCCACCCAGTTTAAAAGCACTGCGTGAACGTCTGTCCAATCGCGGACAAGACAGCGAAGAAGTGATCCAAACTCGCCTGAATGGCTCGGTTGAGGAGATTCGCCAGCACGTCAATTTTGATTATTTGATCGTCAATGACGACTTTGATGCCGGGCTGTCTGATCTGCGCGCGATCATCCGTGCCGCAGGTCTGACCTCGGCACAGCAAGTCGTCAAACAGCAAGAACTGCTGATGGCTCTCATGAATGGATCACATGACTAGCGATTGAAGCTCTTGATACAGGCTAATCGCTTGTCAGTATCGTCACCGAAGTCTAACCAATCGGTCACAGAACACTTCAAACTGTGACCATTGCTTCGCTCATAATCATCCCCATATTAAGCCTTGATTAAACAAACATTGAGGGTCAGCGTTGATACGTTGACGCTGTTTGCTGACTTGTTTTGCTGACTTGTTTTGATGACTTATTTCTATGCCCGATAAAGCAATTGGAGTGACTGAAAATGGTGATGAAAGTAGATGTGTGGTCCGATATCGTTTGTCCGTTTTGCTACATCGGCAAGCGCCGCCTTGAAGCGGCTGCCGCTGAAGCGGGCATTGAATTAGAGGTGGTCTGGCATAGTTTTGAACTCGATCCCAATGCCCCTGCAATCCACCCCGACGATAATGCCACGCGTCTCGCCAAAAAATATGGTCGTACGCTTGAGCAAGTCGCGCAGATGCAGCAAGGCATCATCGCGACCGGTTTGGAAGAAGGCATCGACTTTAAGTTTGATATCGCACGCTCGGGCAATAGTTTTAATGCGCACCGCATCGTGCATCTGGCCGCGCAGCATAATCTCGCCAATGAAGCCAAAGAACGCTTCTTCAAAGCCTACTTTGTCGAAGGTGCCGCCATCGGTGATCGCGATACTGTGGAGCAGTTAGCGGTCTCGATTGGACTAGATCCTGCGGAAGTCAAAAACGTCTTAGATACTGATCTCTATGCCGATGCCGTACGTCAAGATGAAGCGATTGCACAAAATGAATTGAAAGTCTCTGGCGTGCCGTTCTTTATCTTTAACAACCGTCTTGCCGTCTCTGGCGCGCAGCCGCGTGACGTCTTTCATCAGGCATTCCAACAGGCTGCTGAATAAAAACGGCAGGACGAAAATACTACCAGATACAGGGCGCGACTGACCTGCGCCCTTTTTTCGATTGATCCGCTTCAGGAACGCACGTTATGTTTACAGGCATCATTAAGGCCGTCGCTACCATTGCTGGGATTCAGGATTTGGGCGGGATTCGCACCTTTGAGATTGAATTCCCTACGGGCTTTTGCACCGACTTAGAGATTGGCGCCAGTGTCGCGATAGATGGGACCTGTCTGACCGTGACCGAAATCCTCTCCCCGACTCGCGCAAGCTTTGATGTGATCCAGCAGAGTCTCGATGTGACTACATTAGGGCTCTACACTCTGGGCACCCGCGTCAACGCGGAGCGCGCATCTAAAGAAGGCGCTGAGATTGGCGGTCATGTGCTGTCGGGTCATATCGACTTTCGTACGACGGTCGATCAGGTGCGCCAGATCGAAGCCAACTATGTGATTCGCATTGTGCTACCGCAGATCTGGCAGCGCTATGTGTTTGCCAAAGGCTATATCGCCATCAATGGTGCAAGCCTGACCCTCTCCGAGGTCAATAAAGTGGACGGCTGGTTTGAAGTCTCCCTGATCCCCGAGACCCGCCGTGCCACAGTGTTTGAAGACAAAGTTGCGGGTAGCCCGCTTAATATTGAAATTGACCGCACCACGCAAGTCATCGTCGATACGGTGGAGCGCATCATGGCTGAGAAACTGGCGAGTGATTTGGCTCAGTAGTCCTATCGCGTCGCAACTGCTTTTGAGCCCACACAGACTTGAATCCCCTTAGAGATCGCCCGCGCGATTCGTTTGATCGTCTCGGGCTGACTGACTCTGACTTCATCATCAGGATTGGCAATCACGCCAATCTCAACCAAGACCGCAGGCATCGGTGCGGTCTTGAGCACGATCAAATCATCGTAGCGGTGGACGCTGAGGCGACGATTGATAAAAGGCCGATTCTCCCCTGCCATCGGTGTCGCGTGGTACAGCGAGGGCTTTTGTCCGATGCGCAGCATCTGCTCGCCGATCTTTTCAGCACAGCGTATGCTCTCCAGATACTGGGGATTTTTGCTTGAGACAAAGATCGAGTAGCCGGAGAACTCACGCGCGCGGCCAGCGTCGATCCATGCTTGGGGGATTGAGTCATGGTGTATTGAAACAAATAGATTCGCATCAAAGTGGTGGGTGGCACGATCGGTCAGGGCGATCTCTTTGCCATCGGCGGCGATGCGAATCACCTGCTGATGATCACGCAGCAAATCACGCGCGAGGGCATCGCTCATATCCAGATTGTAGCGGTACTCGACACGGCCACTGGCTGCGATCGCACCGGGATGCTCTGGGGTATGGCCCGTATCGACGATGATGGTAGCGGCATACGTGTGCATAGTTGCTGCAAGCATCAGGATACCAATGCAGCGGATACACCAGATACGAGCGGACATTCAGGTGACCTCATGATCAATCTTGGAGAATCCAATCAGCCTATCATCAACGCTTAGGCCGAATAAAGACTCTTGGTCATATCGGTATAGGAAAAATACTGATCGTCGACCCGAAACATATCTTGAACTTCACCTGTAACCCTAAAGCCCGCACGCAAATACAAACGTATGGCTGGCGTGTTATTGGACAGTACTTGCAGATCAATCCACCCCACCGCCGTCTCTGCCAGCGCCCAGCGCTCCACATGGCCAATCAGCGCCGCTCCCAAGCCAATCTTGCGATGAGCCCGATCTACGCCCATGCCCAGTAAGCAGCGCTCGGCGCTCCACTTCTCCGTATGCGAGCGTAAATCGACATGCGCGATGATTTGGCCTGTGCCACTTCGCGCCACCCATGCTCGCCGCCAACCATGCTGCGTGAGTGGCACATCCAAAGCCCCTCGGAACGCTGCTGCACGCTGTGGGGTGAATGCATGCTGCCCGCGTGGTGTCGGCTGAAAATACGCAGTGCCTCCAGCGCCATTATCCGAGAGATGATCATTCAGATAGTCGAGAAACTCACCGAACTCGGTGGGATGCAAGGGCACGATTTTGATCGAAGCGGGCAGCATCTTAAATTTTTCCTCTACGCTTTACGCCGATGTTCATGCATGGCTCAACCCAAGCTATCGTCTTTCAATACCCCGACCCCTTTGAGTAAGGCTGTGAGCCCGAACTCAAACGTAACATCAAAATACGCTTCCGTATAGTAAGGCTGAACATCAGCAACTAGCGGGAATTGTTGTGCGAGTTGCTGAGGGCTCATCGCATTCAAAGATAATGACTCAGTATCATATCCCGATATTTCCTCCAGTGTCGCGCCCATCAGATAGTGTGCAATCACACGATAAACCCGATAAGCCGCCTCGGTCTCAAGGCCAGCATCTTTAAGCGCTGACAAGACTTCATTGAGATACTGTACCCCCACTTCGGAGTCAAAACGATGAACAGCCAAGACCGGGAAAAAACGGCGATGACGTTTGGCCATGTCTCGCCAACCCTCTGCCAGTGCGCGTATACGGGCAATGCTTTCCATCTCACGTGGTGGTATATCGGCACTCTGCATGACACGATCAACCAAGGCATCAAACAAATGGGCCTTGCTGGGAAAGTGGTTATAAATGCTCATCGCCTCACAGCCCAGCTTAGCTCCCAGCTTACGCGTGCTGAATGCTTCAAGACCGACTTCTTCAATCAACTCCAGAGCTGACATCTCAATTCGAGCGCGACTCAAGGGTTCCTTGACTGTCGCTGATGCAACTTCAGTTTGTTTTTTTTGGCGTGTTGGCATGTTTCTTCGCAAAAATCAGTTGACAACTTACAGTGTAAGCCATAATCTCAAAAGCGCAAAACTTACAGTGTAAGTTACCATAACAACTCGCGCCACTCAGACGCTGTATTCGTATTCAACTCCATCATCAAAAATGAGCGCTCCTATGAATAACGCCATCAACCATGAAAACGCAGCCGATATGAAGATTGAACTCGTCGAGTGGCAAAGCAGCGGCCAATACTTCAATTATCAGGGTCTCCAGATTTTCTTCAAAGATGAGGGGATGGGCCCCGTGTTGCTGCTCATCCATGGCTATCCGACCAGCTCTTATGATTGGCACAAAGTCTGGTCGGCATTCACACCCCTCTATCGCGTGATTGCTCTCGACATGACGGGCATGGGCTTTTCTGACAAACCTCAAAACTATCCCTACAACATCATGGATCATACCGATGTCCATGAATCACTGCTAAATCTGCTTGAGATCGATCGTGTTCATATCCTGGCGCATGACTTAGGTGTGGGGGTGGCACAAGAGCTGCTTGCACGGCGGCTTGAGTCACCTGTATTGCCGACGATTGGAACAGTGACTTTTATGAATGGCTGTTTATTTCCCGAAGTCTATCGGCCGCGCTTTATCCAGCATCTACTCTGCTCACCACTGGGTTCATGGATCGCGCCGCGCATTCCCAAGCGCGCTTTTAACCGCGCCATGCTCGAAATGTTTGGTGCCCAGACCAAGCCCAGCGTGCATGAACTGGCGGTGTTTTGGGAGATCATCAATATTAACCAAGGTCGACGGGTGACTCATTTACTCAGCCGCTCAATCAAGGCACGCAGCCAATATCGCGCGCGCTTTGTCACGGCAATGACTCAGACTACGACCCCGCTGCAACTGA
>CAYJTU010000182.1:0-7543 GCA_964373105.1 uncultured Moraxellaceae bacterium
AGGTTGCTTGACGCCTTGCGATGAGTAAGGATTGTAAATCCGCTTCCCCTAAGGTGTAAGCGCGCTGGGTCAGATTTGCATTATCAAGCATGGTTTTCGTGTTTTCATTTGCAATCTTCAGGGTGTCATACAAACCTTGTGTCATCACAAATGCGGTCGTGATTCCGCTTTCGAGTTGACGTTTGGTCAACTCTGCTTCATAACGAGCGACTTCAACTTCAGCACGAGCTTTGGCAGCACGGGAGTTTCGCAGTCCTGTTGGAATCGGCATACTCAGTGAGACACCAAGTAATCGCTCACGCCCACCGACCTCCGATGCTGTATAAATACCTATAGTTGGATCGGGTATTCTTTCTGCATTAAGTCGTTCGACATGCGCTTGTGCCTTTTGCATCTTGAGCTGAGAGACTCTAAGCTCATCACTTTCAGCCAAGATACGATTCGTCCAATACTGTTGACTTGGATTCAACGGCAGTGGGCTGGGTAACTCAGTGACAGGCTGATTAAAGCCGGGAAATCGACTGGAAAGATTGGCAAAGTTTGCCATGGCTTGGGTCTTGGCTTCTGAAGCCATACGTTTTTGCTCAGCAAGTTCGGCGCGGGCAAGGTTCAAATCCAGTGTGGAGGCATCCCCTGCACGGACGCGCTTCTCAACCGCACTAAAACTGCTTTCCATCGATTTTAAGTTTCTGCTTGCCAGTTTCTGCGAGTTTTCCGCAGTGAGCCAGTTTAGCCAAAGACTGAGCAGCTCTCGTGCAGACTCGTGCAAAGCTTCACCATAACGTGCTTCAGAGTCTGCAATTGCGACATCCCCTAAGCTTCGATCCGCAGCGACTTTTCCTGGTAAACGGATTGGACGCTCAACACCCATATTCCACTCCGTATAACGCGTGTCATTTCTAACATTACGCTGCTGGGCTGCAATTTTGGCTGTCCACTCATAAGGGGATCGCCTTAGTAGACCCTCTTCCTGCTTCGCCACATCCAGATTAGCCCATGCTGCGGCGACACTAGGATCTTGCGCGAGCAAAGTGCGGGCAACTTCGGTGGGGATGAGGGCCTTGGGCAGGACTACAGGCAAAGATTGCTCAATAGCGTAGACACCGCCAGAAAACGATAACGTGCAGTACACGGCGATTAATCGTTTCATCATGTTATTTCTCCCACAGCGATCACGGATGTAACCCAGTAGCGAATCCCCGTGCCTGTGAATTGCTGCTGTATGTCGTTGAGTAAGTCTTGCTGGTCAGGCTCAGCCAAAAGCACTTGAACTTGTGTCATAACAATCCGTCCTTGCACTTGTTCGGCTGGATTAAAATCCGTTGCATTTGCACCATGGGCAGCCGTTTGAGTGCTGGTAAATAACTGAACTTGAGCCGACATCAGCAGAAAATCCAATAACTTTTCCTCAACGGCAGTTGGGCAGAGTAAGGTTAAACACAGCTCATGGCGCTGTACAGCTGGCTGTTTAGAGTTAAGTTCAGTCATGACGAACCTCGGATTTTGCAAAAGCAAAGCGTAGATAAAGGATAGGCAGCAACATGAGCGTCAAAATGGTTGCTGTGATAAGCCCCCCGATCACCACAATCGCAAGCGGTCGTTGGATCTCAGATCCTGGACCCGTTGCAAACAATAAGGGGATGAGACCAAATGCCGTAATCGATGCGGTCATCAGTACAGGGCGTAATCGTCGCTTCGCCCCTTGTATCACGACTTCACTGAGTGGCAATCCTTCGTTTTTGAGCTGATTAAAATAGCTGACCAGAACCACACCATTGAGCACGGTAATCCCCAATAATGCGATAAAACCGACCGAGGCTGGCACCGAGAGATACTCGCCTGTGATCCACAACGCAACGATACCGCCGACTAACGCGAAAGGAATATTGCTGAGGATCAGCAACGATTGACGTACTGAACGGAAGGTGGAAAAGAGCAGTAAGAAGATCAAACCCAGTGCGACTGGAACCACGACGGTGAGTCGTGCGGCGGCACGTTGCTGATTTTCAAATTGACCACCCCAACTGATGCGATATCCAGTAGGGAGCTTCACTTTCTGGCTGACCAATTGTTTAGCTTCTTCGACAAAGCCAACTAAATCCCGCCCACCTACATTGGCAATCACCACGCTGTAACGGCTGCCCATTTCACGATCAATTTTGACGGGGCCTGAAGCGCGCTCTAACTTTGCTACACTCGCCAGCGGTACGGTTGTCCCGTCCTTGGTGGTGATGTTCATTGCGGCAAAATCAGTGGGTGACATGCGCATACCTTCAACGCCACGTAAAAGAATCGGTGTACGGCGGTTGCCTTCAATCACAATACCCGCAGGCTGACCTTCTATCTGAGTGCGCAGCGCATCTTGAATATCTTCAACGTTGAGTCCTAAACGACCCGCTTGTAAACGATCAATCTCAACACGCAAATACTGTACGCCATCATTCTGAACGGTATAGACATCCTGATTACCAGAAACGGTTTTCAGTATGGTCTCAACCTGACTCGCATACTGATTGAGTTGACCAAGATCGGGACCAAATATTTTGACGGCTAAGTCGCCACGTACCCCGATAATCATTTCAGAGACCCGCATTTCAATCGGCTGGGTAAAGCTGTATTCAATGCCGGGCATCGGATCTAGTACCTTACGCACCTCATCCATCAGGGCTTCTTTGTTCTTCACTTTCCATTCATCTTTGGGCTTGAGCAGCAGATAAGTGTCGGTTTGATTAAGACCCATGGGATCAAGTCCAATTTCATCAGAACCCGCACGAGCCACCACGCCTTGGATTTCAGGAATAGCTTTCATCAGTGCCTGATGGATTTTTAGATCCAAAGCTGCACTTTCTTCTAAACTGACCGAAGGCAATTTTTCAATTCCCACAATCAGATCACCTTCATCCATCGTTGGCATAAAGGTTTTACCGACTTGGGTATAAATCACGCCCGCCGCAAGTAACATACAGATCGCCGTAATCACCACAACTTTTTGGCGGCGTAATCCCCATGCCAATGCGGGTTCATAAAGTGCCAGTAATTTACGCGGCAACCATGGTTCTTCATGCTTTACTTCGCGGAGCAGATAAGAAGCCACCACAGGAATCACGGTGAGTGATAACAGCAGTGAGCCCGCTAAAGCAAAAACGATCGTTAATGCGACGGGAACAAAGTATTTACCTTCCAAGTCCTGTAGCGTTAATAACGGTAAGAAGACCGTGATGATAATCAGAATCCCCGCAGTGACAGGAACAGCGACTTCTCGAACTGCACGATAGATAGTATGTAAACGGGGCAGTTTTCCAGCCGTTGGGTCTGTTGCTAAGCGCTGAACGATATTTTCCACCACGACGACCGCTGCATCGACGAGCATCCCGATGGCTATGGCTAAACCACCTAAACTCATTAAATTGGCAGACATACCAAAGAACCGCATCAGAATAAAGGTCGTGAGCGCTGCCAAAGGCAAGACCAACGCGACCGTCAATGCGGCACGGATATTACCTAAGAATAATCCTAGTAATATGATCACCAAGATAGTGGCTTCAAGCAGCGCGGATGAGACGGCACCTACTGCTTTAGAAACTAAAGAAGCGCGATTATAAAAAGCTTTAACCTGTACGCCTTGAGGTAGAGTGGGTTGTAGTTCATCCAGTTTTTTTTGAACACCTTCAACCACTTCTTTTGCATTAGCACCTGCCAATCCCAGCACAAGACCTTGAACTGCTTCACCGCGACCGCTTTGTGTGACCACGCCATAACGCGTCACGGTACCTATTTTGACCTCTGCGAGACTACCCACACTGACAGGCTGCCCATCTTTACGGGTGACGATGATGGCGCGCAGGTCATCTAAACTGGTGATACTGCCTTCACTACGCACAAGGAGCACTTCATTGCCTTCGCCGAGTCGTCCAGCGCCATCATTACGGTTATTGGCCTCGATGGCTTGTTTAAGATCAGCGATGGTGACGCCACTGGCTGCCATTTTGACTTGATCGGGGATCACTTCATAAGCACGGACAACACCGCCCAAAGCGTTGACATCAGCCACGCCCGGAACCGTTCTAAGTGCAGGACGAATCATCCAATCCAAAATGCTACGCCGTTCCGCTAAAGACAGTCCTTCGCCTTCGACGGTAAACATATACATTTCGCCCAGCGGAGTCGTAATCGGTGCCATACCCCCAGAAATTCCAGAAGGAAGACTTTCGGTCAACCCACCCAAGCGTTCACTGACTTGTTGGCGCGCCCAATAAATATCGGTGCCATCCTGAAAATCAATGGTGACATCAACCAAACCATATTTGGTCACGGAACGTAAAATCTTGGTGTTGGGAATTCCCAACATCTCGACTTCAATGGGAACAGCAATCCGACTTTCGACCTCTTCAGGTGTCATGCCAGGTGCTTTCATGATGATCTTGACCTGAGTACTTGAGACATCAGGAAATGCATCAATCGGTAAGCCACGATAGGCATACCAGCCGGCGCACGCAAGAATGACCGTTGCAATCAACACAAACAAACGCTGTGCTAAAGAAAACTGTATCAGATGGGAGAGCATTATTGACTCTCCTTGGGATTGAGCCATGCGCCCTTCAATGCCACCACACTTGTTACTGCAATGCGATCACCAGCCTTAAGCGCGCCTTGAACTTGCACACGTTGAGCGGCACTGGCAATCACTTTGACGGGCTTGGCTTCAAAACCTGTTTGGGTCCGCACAAAAACATAGGCATTATTATTTTGATACGCCACTGAGGTGAGTGGGAGTCCCCAGCCCCCAGCGACAGTATTGATGGGTAAGCTGACTGTGAGGAACTCACCGAGTCGGATCTGCTCAGTTGTTCCTTCAAGAGCTGCCCGCGCACTAATGGTTTGACTTCTTGTAGATGCGCTTGGGCTTATGCTGAGTATACGACCCGTGATCGAATCGCGTCCTTGAACACTCAGTTTTGTGCCAACTTTCCAGTTAACACTTTCGGCGACAGGAATCTGAATATCTAGCCAGTAGCTTCCTGTTTGGGTGATGTGGATGAGATCAGTTGCGGATTCGACACGCTGACCAGATTTGACGGAGACCTCACTGATGACACCTGCTTTAGCTGCGGTCAGTGTGATGCCATCTTGTAAATTGCCTGAGCGTACGACCTGCGCCATGGCACTACTAGACATTCCACTTAGTTTGAGGGCTGCTTTGGCATACTGGAGTGAAGCCTCGGCTTGTTTTAAGCTGGCATCCGCTTCTTGAACACGACGCTTGGGAATAATGCCTTCGGCAAACAGTTGTTGTTCACGCTGGGCGGTCTGACGGGCCAGTGTTGCTTGTGTCGTCGCTTGTAATAATTGAAGTTGAAGTTGCCCCAGTTCAGGACTTGTGACTCTAATCAAGGGTGTCCCCACACTGACACGTTGATTGAGTTGTACCAGCAATTGCTGTACCAGACCTGCAACTGGGGAACTGATGATTTGTTCGGCATTGGCCGGTGCTATGACTTGTGCGGGATAGCTTTTGCGGACAGTACTGCTTTGATCAGAGCTTGTTTGATTGGCTAAGGTGAAAGTCTGAATGTCGAGTGCCTGTAATTGCTGGCTAGATACTGCAAATAGCGCACGTTGTTCTGCGGCTTGCACTGTAGACATCAGCAGGAAACATCCAATCGTCATCATTGACGAGACCTGATCAAAAGGGCTCTTTTTAATAGTGGTTTTCATAGTGGTTCTCATCACATCTCAATGCTCTGCATGCGTCAACAGACGCAGCATAAATGACCGCCGCATTCAATGAATGGGCAGAAAACTAGATTGGCTTAAGAGCGCAATCTAAGTATGGATTTAGATTGAGATGGAGAGTTGCGGAGGACGAAACGGAAGTTCGAGATCAACGATAGGTAAAACGGATAAAAATGACCACCGTGATAGGATAGGCAATGATGGTCGCCAGAATACGCTCAATAAGGCTACAGCCAGTAACGCACAGTACAGCGACTCCGTGACATGAAATAGACGATGTTCAAGATCAGTCAACGGTTTGGTTTTAATATTGTCTTGATTGTGACTCAGACTAAATTCATGGGCGTGATCTAAAAACGATTCCCAGAAACTGTGATTATCCGCTTCGTGTATCGCCTGCTGGGAATGCTGACTTAAACCATGGCTGAGCTCATGACTGAACCATTTCGAATTCACACAATGAATCACGATGCTCATCATAAAAATGATCAGCAAGCAAAGTGACTTAGTGCTTTTAGACAAAATGGGCATAGATTCCTAATCAGGGTTTGTGCAAGGTAGCACAACATATATTACGTTTATTAGTCGGTCAGAATGTCTTTAGAGGAAGACTCGCCACATCCTACCCCAAAGAAAAAGACGTGGCAATTAATAATCATATGACCCGATAGTATTGTTGTAAGCGCCTTTATAGGAATACCGTTTTCACGATCAGCTGTCGCCACAGGAGTGTCAGCTAAGATGATTCGCTATTATGTGCGAATAGAGTTAATTTCTCCCGCACATCGTTCGGATTCTGATTATCGCCTTTACGCTGATATCGATGATCATCTCTTAATATTTATTCGTAGCGCCCGAAATTCGGGGTTTCCGTTGATAGAATTAAAGAATTTCTAACTTTATGGAAAGATCGCACTCGTCAAAGTGCTGATGTGAAAAAAATGGAATAGGTACTCATATTTCATTTAGCGTGTAATGAATACTAAAACTTATTCAAGTTAATGCTGCAAGCTATATAAATAGTCTCTTAAAAATGTGTCCGAAAAAACTCTGTAGAGGTAAGTTTTCTAGCTGGTGGCATTCTGGAGGATCTCATTTCATAAAAATATTTCCTTCTATCTACTTCCATAGTTTCCATATTTCGATAATAATAGAAATATGGAAACTAAACACACAGTCGCTGCGCTTGCAGCCATCGCCCAAGAATCACGCTTAAACGTCTTCCGTCTGTTAGTTCAGGCTGGACAGAGTGGCTTGCCTGCTGGAAAGGTGAGTGAACTTACGAATATCCCGCCATCTTCGCTCTCCTTTCATTTGAAAGAGTTGACGCACGCCAACATGGTGACATCACGTCAAGAAGGTCGTTTCGTGATCTATTCGGCCAACTTTGAAACGATGAATGCCCTTATCGCGTTTTTAACCGAGAACTGTTGCGCAGGTGTGCCTTGTACGCCCGACAACCCTGCATGCACTACTGTTGAAGAGAACACATCCATCTAACCTCATTTAGAAAATTGGAGTAGAAAATGTCTGAACGCACCTTCAATGTACTTATCCTCTGCACAGGTAATTCGGCACGCAGCATCATTGCCGAAGCAGTCTTCAATACGATGAAAGATAAGCGATTCCAAGCCTATAGCGCTGGCAGTAATCCAACGGGTGTAGTCAATCCATTGGCGATTGAGATTGCTCAATCTATCGGCTATCCAGTAGAGAACTTACGCAGTAAAAACTGGGATGAGTTCGCCCAACCTGACACCCCGCCAATGGACTT
Source organism: uncultured Moraxellaceae bacterium (assembly GCA_964373105.1). Taxonomy (GTDB): domain Bacteria; phylum Pseudomonadota; class Gammaproteobacteria; order Pseudomonadales; family Moraxellaceae; genus Aquirhabdus. Next base: position 7,508 of record CAYJTU010000182.1, read on the forward strand.
TATCTTTACCGTTTGTGATAAAGCCGCAGGACAAAC
>CAYJTU010000183.1:0-7507 GCA_964373105.1 uncultured Moraxellaceae bacterium
ATATCATGCATGGTTGGTGTCATGAGTAATGTCGTCTTGCGCATGGCGTGGATGATCCATGGATTATCATCACGATGCAGCGTGCCGTGAAAGTACTGCGTCAGGATCATACCCACGAGCAAAACGTCCAAACCGACGAGTAGCCAACTGGGCAGTGTCCACAGCGCGCAAACGATATTGAGCAGAACCGAGAGCGGAAATACAAAGACCATGATCGATGTGGTCTGATAAATGAAGCTACGTCGGCCCAGTGCTAGCGGGCGCGGGTGATGGTTCTTGAAGTCAAAAACCACGCGCTCAAAAAAACTGATCCGTGCCATCGCAGCGCGGCGCATGGACAGATACTCTTCGGATTCACGCGACCCTTCATAAAAAAATAACTCACCGAGTCCGACATGCGCGGTACACGGACGGTAGTCCATATACATATGCACGATGCCTGATAGCGCATCGGCCAGATACCACGCGATCAGCGCGGCAGGAATGATCTTCCAATCAAACGACATCGCGCCCAGCCACGCAAAATTGAGCGCGACACTGCTAAAAAAGATAACAAAAGCGATGCGTCTTAACATGGCTTGCGGCTCTGGCATAAAAGGTTCATGAGGCGTGGTGTTAAAAAAAACGTCTGTATCCATGGTGGCTGATCTTGCCACTTCTTGTTTTAGTATAAACGAATAAAGCCGAACGGAGTGTTCGGCTTTATTGGGTTTTTAAGTGCTTTTATTGAGCAAATATTACGAAGAGATCTTCTTGGCTTTCTTTGATGCCCCTAAACGCGCTTGCAGTTTGGTGACCGTACCAAAGATTTTCTGATAGCCCTGTGGCATGATGCGTTGCATCAGATCAAGGATTTTTGCATCGTTACCGATCAGCAGACGGCGCTGATTGTGGCGTACGGCATTGAGGATTTGACGCGCTGCTTCTTCAGGCAGGATACGCAGCATTTTGTCAAAATCTTTGATGCTCTTTTGCGCATTCATGCCCAAAGTGCTTAAGTTATCATTCATACGCGCAGATTTTGCGATATTGGTGCGGATACCACCCGGATGTACGCAAGTTGAGCTCACGCCTGATTTTTGCATATCGAGTTCTTGACGCAGGGATTCGGTGAAGCCGCGAACCGCAAACTTACTGGCGTTGTACGCACTTTGTGTGGGCTGTGCAGTGAGTCCGAACAGACTTGAAATGTTGATGATATGACCGTCACCACTTTGTTTCAACAGAGGCAAGAATTCTTTGGTGCCGTAGACTACGCCCCAGAAGTTGATGTCCATCATCCACTCAAGGTCTTTATAGCTCATACCTTCAACGGTGCTGCCCATCGCAACGCCCGCGTTATTGAAGATCAGGTTGACTTGACCATGTTCTTTGACCGTGGCTTTGGCCCATGCCGCAACTTGTGCTTGATCGGACACATCCACTTTTTGTGTGGTAACATTAATTTTAAAGGGTTTAACCAGCTCTACGGTAGCGGCAAGACCTGCTTCGCTGACATCAGACAGCGAGAGGTTAGCGCCTTCTTTAGCGAGAAGAACCGCGAGTTGTTGTCCGATCCCTGAGCCTGCGCCAGTAATGGCGGCAACTTTACCTTTAAAATTTTTCATAGCCTAAAATCCTGCGTGTATGGAAGCTTAAGATTGATATGCGGCGGTTATTATCGCTGGTCGCCACTATAGATTTGACAACTGTTATTGTCAATATCAATATTTGTTCTTTGTGCTGGCATGATACAATTAAAAAATGATGTCTAACATCAGACCCATATTTTAGGACTACTTTACCGATAGAAGGTGCGGGCATGAGTGATTCTGCTGCAGAGAGCAAGCAAACCCCTGTGAGTGATTTAGCTACGGAAATCGCGGAGACTAAAGCCACGGAAACCGCCACCAAACGGCGTAGCTTTAAGGGCATGAGTTTGGAAGAGCGCCAAGCGGAACGTCGTGAACGCTTGATGGAGGCAGGTCTGCAAGCCTATGGTACGCAAGGCTTCTTTTCCGTCACGGTGCGAGATATCTGTATCGAAGCCAAGTTGACTGAGCGCTACTTTTACGAGTCCTTCAAAAACAGTGAAGCGTTGTTTGATGCGATTTATATGCGTTTGATTGAAGAGTTACAGCAGCGGATTATGACTGCGGTCATGCAAGCGGCTCCTGATACGCGCATGATGATCCAATTGGGATTGACGGCCTTCTTCCAATTGCTGCGTGATGATCAGCGTGTGACACGTATTTTGTTTATTGACGCAATTCTGGTCCATGAGAACGACGGTGCAAGCATCTATAAAGCCGTGAAACGCTTTGATGTCATGACCCAATCTTTTATCGCTCTCATGGTGCCGCGTGCGCAAGAGTATATGTCACTGGTTTCTCTGATTTCGACAGGACTGACGGGTTATGTTTCGCATCTCGCCACACGCTGGGCGATTGGTGGATTCAAAGAGCCGATCGATGACGTGCTCAGTGCCTGCATGGTGATCTATGAAGCCTTACTGCTGAGCATCGAGCAATCGGGAAAAAATGCCACTGATTTCTGGAAGATGCAGAAACAGACCAGCTATCAGACCAAATCCTAGAGGTGAATGCATCCATCCTCCCGCATCATTAATCCATGCAGCGCTGACCCAGTTCCCCTAACTGCTTTAAAGCATTTTCAATCTGTGGGGTCCATAAATCCCCACAATTGATTCGCAGGTGATGGTCGTAGCGGCTACTCGTTGAAAACAATGAGCCGGGCATCGTGAAAATTCCTGCTGCCAAAGCCAGATCAAATAACGTTAGCGTATTACAACGTTTGGGCAGTTCGACCCACAGCAAATATCCCCCGCGCGGGCGCGTCAAACACGTGCCTTTGGGGAAATAACGCTCAATTGCTTCGGAGACACGGCGAATCTGCAATTGGAAGGCTTCCCGCAAATGGCGTAAGTGGTGATCATAACTACCGGTTTCCATAAAGCGTGCAATGGCGATCTGATAGAGCGCGGTCGTTGCGACACTGGAGGTAAATTTGAGATGGGTGATTTCATGCTGCCAGCGTCCAGCCGCGACCCAGCCGATGCGGAAACCCGGTGCAAGAGTCTTGGTGAATGAACTGCACAGCATCACATTACCAGTTTTATCCCAGGCTTTTAGCGGCCTTGGACGATGCTGTTCAAAGTACAGTTCGCCATAGATATCATCTTCAATGATCGGAATCCCACGTTCTTCCATGAGCTCCGCGACGTATTGCTTGTCGCTATCTGACATGACACTGCTGAGCGGATTTTGAATCGTCGGCATGATGATCAGTGCTTTGACTTGTCCTTTTAGGCGTGTCGCCAGTTCTAAAGCATCGACTGAAATCCCTTCGCGAGCACTGGTGGGGATTTCTAGCGCCTTCAAACCCAAGCTCTCAATGATCTGCAGGATGCCAAAATAAATCGGCGACTCAACCGCGACGGTATCCCCGCGTTTGGTGACAGCGCGTAAGCATAGATTGAGCGCTTCCATCGCACCGACTGTGACGATAATTTCTTCAGGTTTAAGCAATACTGAATAATGCGCATAGCGCCTGATGATCTGTGTGCGCAGCTCAGGATGCCCCATGCTCATGTCGTAATTACCGATAGCCTCTAGCATAGAGCGGTTATTGGCAGTTAATAACTTACGCAAACGGCTGACGGGGAACAGATCATAGTTGGGGGAGGCGGCACCGAGCTGCACGAGATTCGGGCGACTGGCAGCACTAATCACGCGCATGATGGTTTTGCTTAAATCGACCTCGCTGGCGGCTTGGGTTACGGTAGTATCTTTAGGCTCTTGCAAGAGCACAGATTTAGCACGGACGTAGTAGCCTGATTTGGGACGCGCCTCAATCAAACCGAGATTCTCAAGATAGCGTAATGCCGTCAAAGCCGTGACGGGGCTGGATTGTTCCTGCTCTGCCAGCATACGCACTGAAGGCAAGCGACTGCCACTCGGAAAGGCTCCTTGCTCAATGAGCAGCTGTAGTCGTGCAGCCAGTTGACGATAGCGCGGTGTCGGATCCTCTAGAACCCCAGTTGTGTCATCACGATCAAAAGCAGAGCGTGAGCCTGAAGTCGGTTTGTTAAAAGCATTCATCGCGTTTGCTCTGGCTTAGATTATGAATTAAATACAGTAGTCATCATAAACAACAGTAACAGATATTGCATTACTACAACTGTACTAGGTACAAAAAATATTGTCTATATCTGTTTCTATTGCTCGGTAAATCTCACAATAGCAGCTTGAACGTTATTTGGAGTATTCAGCCATGCAAAAAACATTTAGTCAGCAGCCCACCCGCCTAGAGAAAGGTCGCTACCAGTCGATTCAGTGTGTGATGGGTGCAGTGTGGCTGACCTGTGCAAACGACGATCATGATTATATTTTGCAGGCCGGTGAGTCATTGGATCTTGCACATCGGGAAGGCGTCATCGTCGAAGCCATCGAAAAAACTGCGCTTGTTGATCTCAGAGACTTGGTTGTGATTCCTGATTACGCTATTGTTTAACCATCTGGTTCATCTATGAAAGAGCAACACGTCGTCATGTCCATTCTCAAAGATTTTTCAGTTTCTACGATTGTCGCAGGCTTCGTCACCGTACTGGTTGGTTTTACCAGTTCAGCAGTCATCATCTTTCAAGCGGCGCAGGCCTTAGGCGCATCACCAGCTGAAATAGCCTCATGGATTTGGGCATTAGGCATAGGCATCGGGGTGACATCCATAGGCTTATCGCTGTATTACAAGATGCCGATCGTCACCGCATGGTCCACACCTGGTGCGGCGCTATTGATCGGGAGCAGCACTGGGCTCACCATGGCCGAAGCCATTGGCGGATTTTTGATTTCAGCGGCACTGATTATTCTAAGTGGGTTCTCTGGCGTATTTGAGCGTACGATGCGCAAAATTCCGGTTTCGATTGCGTCCGCCATGCTCGCAGGGATTTTGCTGCAATTCGGCATGAATGTCTTTGTGGCGATGAAGTCGCAATTCATCATGGTCTTTAGCATGTTCTTGGTCTATCTGCTGGCACGGCGCTTTCAACCGCGTTATGCCGTGGTGCTGACGTTATTGGTGGGCGTGGCTTATGCGGGTTTTGCTCATTTACTGACCTTCAATGTGGTGCAGTTTCAGGTTGCATCACCGATCTGGACTATGCCGGTATTTACCCTGCACTCGCTGGCGATTGGCTTGCCGCTATTCATTGTAACCATGACCTCCCAGAATATTCCGGGTGTCTCCGTGCTGCGTGCTTCAGGCTATCATGCGCCGATCTCACCGATCATAGGCTGGATGGGCATCACCAATAGCCTGCTTGCGCCTTTGGGGGGCTTTGCGATCAATTTGGCGGCGATTACAGCCGCGATTTGTACGGGGCGTGAAGCCCATGAGGACTCGTCTAGGCGCTATACCGCCGCACTCTCCGCGGGGGTCTTGTATATTTTGATTGGTATTTTTGGTGCGACGATTACCTCTTTATTTCTGGCTTTTCCCCACGAACTGATTTTGGCGATTGCCGGTCTCGCGTTATTTGGTACGGTAGCCAGTGGCCTTGCGACTGCTCTCAATCAAGAAGTACAGCGTGAGGCGGCATTGATTACATTGCTTGTGACTGCATCGGGTGTGAGCTTTTGGGGCATTGGAGCCGCATTCTGGGGACTTTTGGCGGGGATCATTGCACTGGTGATTAGTCGCTATCGCAAAAAAATACAGATTGCTTAATATAAGGATGGCGAAATTTGAAGGTTGGAAATGTACTGAAAATAAATATTAGAATTCTGAATCATTTAAAAATTTGATTTAGATCAAATTTATTGTCGATTTTTAATGAAATTGGAGTATTTGCTCTAATTGACATTGACTATTGTCAACTTTATGGCTATGTTAGCGGCTCGTTTTTAAATAGATAGATTTTGGGTGACTCATGAGCCAGCAGCATTTTGACATTTTAATCGTAGGCGCGGGCATTTCCGGGATTGGCGTTGCAAGTCATTTGGCGCAGAAATGTCCAAAAAAGAGCATTGCGATATTAGAGCGCCGTCAAGCGATTGGCGGGACTTGGGACCTGTTTCGTTACCCAGGCATCCGCTCAGACTCTGATATGTCGACCTTTGGTTATCAATTTAAACCTTGGACAGAATCTAAAGTTTTGGCAGATGGAGAGTCGATCCGTAACTATGTGAATGAAACCGCCGAAGAGTACGGGATCAAAAACAAAGTTCATTTCGGTCGTCACGTTAAACAAGCCGCATGGTCATCTAAGCAAAAGCTATGGACACTCACGGTTCATAACGAAGCAACCAACAAGAATGAAAAGTGGACTGCAAACTTCCTGCTGGGCTGCACAGGTTACTATAACTACGATGCCGGCTACAGCCCAGAGTTCCCAGATCAAGATAAATTCAAGGGCCAACTGATTCACCCTCAACACTGGCCAGAAAATCTGGACTACAGTGGCAAGCGTGTGGTGATCATTGGTAGTGGCGCGACAGCCATTACGCTGGTGCCTTCTATGGCCGGTACTGCGGGACATGTGACCATGTTACAGCGCTCACCAACCTACATTGCTGCTGTGCCATCGATTGATTTTGCATATGATGCAATGAAAAAGGTGTTGCCCGCAAAAATCGCATTTGGTCTGACACGTGCGCGTAATATCGGTCTGCAACGTGCGATTTATCGCTTGTCACAAAAGAATCCAAAAGCAGTGCGTCGTTTATTATTGGCTGCGGTCAAGCACCAAGTGGGCAAAGACATTGACATGCGTCATTTCTCACCAAGCTACAATCCGTGGGATGAGCGCTTGTGCGTGGTTCCTGATGGTGACCTGTTCAAAGTCCTGAAAAACGGTTCAGCCAGCATTGAAACGGATCACATTGAACGTTTCACCGAAACCGGTATCTTACTGAAATCAGGCAAGACCTTGGATGCGGATATCATCGTCTCTGCAACTGGACTGAATGTACAGATGCTCGGTGGCACTGAAGTCTTGGTGGATGGCGAGAAGCTGAATCCGAATGACCATCTGATGTATCAAAGCATCATGGTGGAAGGTGTGCCGAATGCGGCGTTGATCGTTGGCTATACCAATGCATCATGGACCTTGAAAGTGGATATCGCGGCTGAGTACCTGTGCCGTTTGATCAACTTTATGGACAAGAAAGACTATAAAGAAGTGATTGCGCGTGATCTGGTCGGTTATCAAACCGAAGATACCGTCATGGGCAGCATCCATGCCGGCTATATCCGCCGTGCAGCAAGCACGCTACCACGTCAGGGCTCACAAGCGCCATGGATCGTGTTGAACAACTATCTGGCTGACCGTGTGACTTTGCGTAAGAGCAGCTTTGAAGATGGCATCCTGAGCTTTGATGGTCGTGTGCCTAAAGCGAAGAAAGGTCTGTTTAGTTTCTTAGGCAAATAATTTCCTAGATTGACGTATGAATAAAAAAACAGCACCTCATGGTGCTGTTTTTTTATGATGAATAGCATTACGTACAGCGGT
>CAYJTU010000184.1:0-7471 GCA_964373105.1 uncultured Moraxellaceae bacterium
GCTGACGAGCCAAAGACGGATAAATGCTCCTAACTGATGTTCTGATGAATTCTTGCCCTATCAGCATCCCATCTCGGGGTGTTCTATGAGGAGAAAGGCTATGCCTACCGTACATTTAGAAATGCTTCCTGGCCGTACCTTAGATCAAAAACGTGCTTTTGTCCGTGAAGTCACCCGCGTGACGGTGGAGACGCTGACGTGTCCTCCTGAGAGTGTGGATGTCCTGATCACAGAGTATCCCAAAGATGCTTGGGCCAAAGCGGGTGTGTTGATCTCGGATAAATGAGATTCAAGATGGTGCAATACGCTTAGGCTTATTGCACCTATAGCAACTATGCAGCCCGCATTCACAAGGTTGATTGCAATGAATAGTAAAATCCACTGTCCAGCATTCACTTGATTGAAGATTCGAGAATGAGGAGGTATTTTAGGGCATTGCATAGAGCGATGACTTTTGAGACTGACAAGAAAACGGCGCAGGATCGATCTTGTAAACCATAAAAAGAAATCAAATTGACTCAAATGACACCGTACTGTACGTCTCGGTAGTCAAGGGTTCTTCATTGTTTTCGTACTAGTATCAATAGAAACATTATTCGACACGTTCATCCTGTGTTTCGATCAATACCGAAATAGAGTAACTATCCTCTTCTTGAAACAAATACGCCTATATCCCTGCATGGCATGTGTGGCTTTCTGAAGACCTCCCCTGCACTCAACAACGAGACACTTATGCCAATCAAACAAAAATTATTCACGCGAAAAAAACTGACTCAGTCAGCAACTCAGTTTGCGATTAATCACCTTTATCCCCTCGTGGATAAAACGCCCGAGCAAGAAGGTAAGCCATTCATCCAGCCTTACCCGATGGTGCCGTATATTGATTCTAAGCGGATTGGCGTGGTGCACTATGGCGTCATGATTCCTGATTTAGCACCGCCGCATCGCTTCTTTTCCATCATGTCGGTTATCGGTACACCGGGGCTGCTGGCGTTTGATACTGATCATGCTTTGGTCGATCGTCCACGCCGCAATGCGACAGTGGTGACCGGCACCGCAGCTACGCACCCCAACCTTTTCCGTGGGTACTCCGTTGATCGCGAATGTGAGATGCGGGCGGATGGCAGCTTGATCCGCTTTGGAAAGGATCTTACGATTACCGGTAGTTATCCTCATTATCATGTCAGTGCGAACTATGCGGGTTTTGAGCTAGAGATTGATATTCACAATACCGACAAGGTGACGTGGTTTGTTAAGACCCCAGTCTACGATCACTTAAGCATACTCTCGACCTATTCTGGATTTCTGACATGGCAAGGTGAACGGCAAGCCATCTCGGGTCTGTGTACCTTTGAGTATGCGGCGAGTATCAGCCCACATCTACTCAAAGATAAGCCACTCACCAATGCACAGAAAATTCCCGTAGATTTCTTTACTTATCAGATTATTAATCTGGATCAAGATACGCAGATCCTGTTCAATCAGACGCAAATTAATGGGGTGACTGCGCTGAGTCAGGCCTTTCTACGTGGGCTAGATTCTTATAATCAAACTTATCAAGCTGAGTTTGAGGTCTTAACCTATCAGCCAGAACTCGCTATTGCACCCGATGGCGTAAAGATGAAACTGCCGAAGACCTTCACATGGAAGGTTTTTGATCAGGATAAAGTCATATTCACGATTCACGGTGAAGTCGATACGGGGTTTACTTATGGTTTAGGCAGTGGCTATGTCGGTGCGTATGCCTACTCTGGGCAGCGCAATGGTCAACCGATATCGGGCCGAGGTTATATCGAATATATTGACCGACGCTAGGCTTCAGTCATGGATAGCATGATTCCTGAATACGTCTCTAGCTGTCCAAGTGTGACTTTTCCTGTGTAAAGACTTACAAAGTGAGGTGACGCGCGTCATAACTTTGATGTTACCTTTAAGGCTCGCAAATCATCTAGCCTGTCAGGTGAGGTCATGAAAGAGCAATTCCAGACGTGGTTTCCGCTTGGCAAGGACTTGCCCGAACTCGATTACGTCTCTATCGAGATTAATCAGGTCGGCGCCTTAAAGCTCTACTTTAAGAAAAACTATCTTTCGCCGTCGACTCGGTTAGATGCGAATGATCGCGTAGTGATCGAGTTTGAGCCGCGTCCGATTTCTTATCGGGTTGGTTCTGAGGGTTATCGACAAAGAACCCTCAGCGCTTTGCCGGATGATTGTGGCGGCGGTAATTTTTTCGTATCAACGCACTCGCACTTTTTAGCGGATTTCTATGAGGATGCGGGCGAGCGCCATAAGCATCTGGGCTTTGAGCATCTGTTGATTGTGACCTCGGATACGATGTTTGATTTTATACTTGAAGGGCGCCCTCAAATGACGATTTCGACCTTTCCGTAATAGGATCGGTTATTTAATTTAAATAATTTATCCATATAAAACAAAATCATATTATTTTATATAAAAGTATTTCTCCCCGCCTTGTCACAACGCGTCGTCCTGAATCGTCAAGTCAGTATCCCCTTATCAGTTTTGAAGAAGGGCTAACTTACGGAGCAAGACTATGACCACTACCCTATCCATCTATCCCCTGAAAAACCACCCGACCGTGATTCAAGCGCTCTACCAAGCGCACGTCAAGTTGGACGGTTTAAAGCTGATCGAGCGTAAGTTGCATCATCTGGTGGTGCTGCGTGCATCGCAAATCAATGGCTGCGCCTTTTGCGTAAAAATGCATATCAGCGAAGCGAAAGCCGATGGCGAGACGCAAGAGCGTTTGGATCGCTTGATAGTTTGGCGTCATTGCGATGACTTTAGCGCAGCTGAAAAAACCGCCTTTGCGTGGACCGAAGCACTGACCGTAGTCAATACTCAAGCCGATCTAGAACCAATCCGTTTGGAGTTGGTCAAATATTTCAGTGATGAACAAATCTCAGCTTTAACAGTGACCATTGGGTTGATTAATCTATGGAATCGAATCCAAATCTCCCAGCACTAATGTCCAATCCATCCACCGAGGCAGAGCCTCATCTACAGACCTTTGAACGAAGCCGATCTTTTTTGCTCGGCTTGTCGTACCGTATCCTTGGCTCGTTTAGCGATGCTGAGGATGTGGTGCAGGATGTATTTATCAAGTGGTCCCAGACGCCTATCGAGACACTGGATAATCCCCAAGCGTGGCTGACCACGGTCTGTACACGGCAGAGTATCGACCTGCTGCGCGCTGCACATAAATCGCGTACTGAGTATGTCGGGACGTGGTTGCCTGAGCCGTTTTATGAATCGGCCGATGCGTCCCATCTCATCAGTGAGGACTTGTCGGCGGAGCAGGAATCGGATGAGACACTGTCTACCGCCTTTATGCTATTGCTTGAGCGGCTGTCGCCCAAGGAGCGCGCCGCTTACCTGCTCTATGAGATCTTTGATCAACCTTATGCTGAGATCGCACGGATCCTTGAGCTGTCGGTAGTGTATTGCAGGCAGTTGATTGCGCGTGCACGGCAGCATGTCGCCGATGAGAAAAGCCAGATCACGACCCTCCCCACGCATCGCCAGCAGGCTTTGCTTGCGGCGTTTCAGCATGCTGTGCAAACCGGTAATTTAGAGCAACTGTCACAACTGCTCACTGAGGATATTCAATTGCAGGCCGATGGTGGTGGCAAGGTGTCTGCGACAGGTCTGCTGGCTGGCAAAGAAGCGGTGCTGCATTTCTTTGAGCGCTTGCTGTTTAGCCATTGGTCGCAGCTCACTTGGCATGATGAGATGATTCATGACGGGGCGGGTTTTGTCTGTAGGGATCAACAGGATCAGGTGAATATGGCGTTGACCTTTGCCTTTAGCCCGACGGGGCAGATCAGCAATCTGTATGTGGTGCGCAATCCAGATAAGTTGAAGGTTTCCTAGGCAGTCATAAAACACCCAAAGCGCAGTTATGCTGACTGCGCCTTGGGCTTTAAATCAGCTCATGACCATCATGCCATCAAGTACATTGCATCGGACTGAGTGAGACCATGGTTCCGAAGGCGGGATCACTCATGCTGTTTTTGCCGTCTTCAACATGACCGGCAAAACGACGTAAGAAGCCGTTAGCGGTCGATGCCACCACAGACAGATCATACCAACCCTGACTAGACTTTAAGTCCCAGATGTCTTGTACATCGGTTCCCGGCTGGACGGTATAACTCCGGCGCTGGGTGTTATAGGTATTGGCTTGCACAGTGATGGTACACGCGACTGTTCCACGGTTGCTTAGGGTCAGAATGACATTGCCATTAGCAACATCATAGCAAAGCGTTGCTTCAGGATTACCTCGGTTAGGCAATGCAGTATCGGTTAAATTGCCATGAAAGACGCGCAAGAATCCATTGGGGCCGTAGACCGCAAGATTATAGTCAGCCCCTGTCCAGTAGTCCGATGTCACAGCGCCCGCGCCGACGGTGTAGAACCAAGGACCATCGGAGCGATTGCCGGCATACACGCGAAATGCCGCACCTGACAAGCCACTATTGGCAAAATCCAGCCAGAACTTTTTCTGAGTCGGGTCTTGGCGGGATTGGACAAAGAGCTCATAAGGTACTGGGCGTGTGGGACGCTGACCTGACTCTTGGACGGGTAAGACTTGCACCGATGGCACGGTTGGGCTTGGCAATAGAGACTGGCTGTCGGCGATTTGAGTGTAGAGACTGGTATTGGGCAGTGTCGGCACTTGTCCATTGGGATTTTTAAAATCAAACAATGACGTTAAATCACCACAAATGCTGCGGCGCCACGGCGTGATATTAGGCTCCATCACGCCAAAGCGTTTTTCAAGGAATCGAATAACCGAGGTGTGGTCAAACACTTCTGAAGAAACCCAGCCGCCCTTAGACCACGGTGAGATTGCCAGCATCGGCACGCGCTGCGCCAGCCCATAAGCGCCTGCGGCATATTTACTGTTTCCGGCAAAGAATTCATTTACCGTATCCACAGTCGATTTGCCTTGATTGCTGGATGCAGGCGGAACCGGCGGCGCATCATGATCAAAGAAGCCATCATTTTCATCATAGTTGATGAAAAATACCGTGCTGCCCCACACGTCTGGATTACTGGTCAGCGCATCCAATACTTCCGAGATATAACGCGCGCCGTAGCCCGGTGTCCATGATGGATGCTCGGTGAAGGCTTCCGGTGCGGCGATCCATGACACTTGCGGCAAGGTGTTATTGATCACGTCTTTCTTAAGATCTGCAAGGCTGTAGCCCGTGACGGCATTGGTATGCAAGGCCGAACCCGGCTTGGCATCTTGATACTTTTGAAAATACAGCAAGGAGTTATCACCATAGTTGCCGATATAGGGATTACTGGTCCATCCCCAACTGCCTGCGGCATTCAGACCGATGCCCGGATCTTGATAGACGCGCCATGAGATATTGGCGGCTTGTAGACGCTCTGGATAGGTCGTCCAAGCGTAGTTGCCCGCTTCAGCGTTATCAATGACCGGGCCATTGCCTTTGCCATCATTGCCTGCCCAGCCCGTCCACAGATAGTAACGGTTAGGATCCGTCGAGGCCATGATAGAGCAATGGTAGGCATCACAAATCGTGAAGGCATCAGCGAGTGCATAATGATAAGGAATATCGGCGCGCTTGAAATAACCCATGGCGTTCTGGCCTTTGCTGGTCACCCAGCCATCATACTTGCCGTTGTTCCATGCGCTGTGGGTGCCAGTCCAGCTATGATCCATATCACCCAGTTGCTGGGCGCTGGTCTTGCTGGTATCTAGGTGAAACGGCAGCACATAGCCACCTTTGCCATTCGGCTGATACCAGACTGGTGCACCACTGGGCAGCGGTGTCGGGCGCGCATCGCCATAACCACGCACGCCATTTAAGGTGCCGAAGTAGTGATCAAAACCCCGATTTTCTTGCATCAAGATCACGACGTGCTTGACGTCGTTGATAGTGCCAGTCTTGGAGATCGCTGGCAGTGCCAATGCTTTTTGGATGGATGCTGGCAGTCCAGCCGCTGCGGCGGCAGTTGCCGACAGCCGTAAAAAATTGCGTCTAGATGTCACGACTCACCTCAGAAAATATCAAAATTTGGGGGATAGCCACACCCTAGTGGCAAGCGTTTGAATTCGGTTGTGCATTGGCGATGTGGTTGGTCGCTTTGGATGCAGCACTGGAAATATTGGCGGGTGCACAGTGGATCACTGGCGTGACACTCACCGGCGGCGTTGGAGGGACAACGGGCGGTGTGGCAGGCGGCGTGACCACGGGAGGTGTGGGTGTCGCGACTGGCGGTGGTGTAGCCCCAGATACAGTCGTCGGTGATGCTAGTGGCGCAGGATCAGTGCTATCCGAACCGCCACATGCCGCGAGTGCTAATGGCAGGATCATGATCAGCGGCCAATGAATTTTTCGCATGGAAAGACTCTCGTCAGTACAAAGTGATATAGGGGCGCAAGAATTTTTGCCCGATGGTTAAATTTGATTATAGGTAAGCGAATATGAATGGATCATGACAGTGCCATGTGAGGTTAATGATGGTGAACATGCTGAATGTCTTATGTAGCAATAACCCTATCTCAACCGGTATACATAAACAGTACGCATGCACATTCGACGGCCTTGCTAAAGTACACGCCAACATCGACCACAGGACTAGACCATGACAGACAAGAGTCAACAATTCGCCAGTGACAACTATTCGGGTGTCTGCCCTGAAGCGTGGGCCGCCATGGAACAAGCCAACCACGGTCATCAGCGCGCGTATGGCGATGATGAATGGACTTTTCGCGCCGCCAACGATTTTCGCAAGCTGTTTGAAACCAACTGCGAAGTCTTTTTTGCGTTTAACGGGACGGCAGCCAACTCCCTCGCATTGTCGTCACTGTGCCAAAGCTACCATAGCGTCATCTGCTCAGAGACCGCCCATGTTGAAACTGACGAATGCGGTGCACCAGAATTTTTCTCCAACGGTTCTAAGCTACTCACCGCGCGCACTGAAAACGGCAAGCTGACCCCAGAGAGCATCCGCGAGATCGCGCTCAAACGCCAAGATATCCATTACCCCAAACCCCGTGTCGTGACTTTGACTCAAGCCACCGAAGTTGGCAGCGTCTACACGCCGGATGAAATTCAGGCCATCAGCGTCACCTGCAAAGAGCTTGGCCTGAGTCTGCATATGGACGGCGCTCGTTTCTCCAACGCCTGCGCATTTCTGGGCTGCTCGCCTGCCGACCTGACATGGAAAGTGGGCGTCGATGTATTGTGTTTTGGCGGCACCAAGAATGGCATGGCCGTGGGTGAGGCGATCTTGTTTTTCAACCCCGAATTGGCCGAAGACTTTGATTATCGCTGTAAACAAGCTGGGCAACTGGCATCTAAAATGCGCTTCCTCTCTGCGCCTTGGGTCGGCTTACTGGAAAATAATGCTTGGCTCAAACATGCCCGCCACGCCAATCACTGCGCACAGCTACTGAGCAGCCTCGTGGCTGATA
>CAYJTU010000185.1:0-7407 GCA_964373105.1 uncultured Moraxellaceae bacterium
CAAGAAACTTTGAATGGCCGAGTTCCCAATACCGCCCTAGCACAAACTCTCAGCAATGAAGAGTTGATCACAAGATTAACCACATTGCGGGGTATAGGGCGCTGGACAGTGGAAATATTCATGATGCATAACCTTGCCCGACCCGATATCCTGCCAGTCGATGACTTTGGCGTCCGAGAAGGATGGAAAGCCCTTAAGTCATTAGAAACTCAACCGAAGCCGAAAGAACTTGCTGAACTTGGCAAAGCATGGAGCCCTTTCCGCAGTGCTGCGGCCTGGTACCTGTGGAGAGCTGCGGATTTAAAAAAAATTAAATGAGCTCATCAAAGTAACCAAACATTTTAATAACAAAAAATAATATATATTTCATACCAATTAAAAAAATGATCATTTCAAGATCTTAAAAAAAGTAATTTTAAAACGGATAAGGTTAAAACCTTTGTGAATATAGGCACCTATCATTACCTACCCTTCTTTACGAAGAAAGCCATCTATCAGACTAAAGTTGAGATATCTTTAAAAATAAGCCCTAATGAGTGGAAATATATTATGTGAGACATTTTTGTAAAAAAATAATCCTTTTCCAAATTTCAACGACAAATGCAAGAATAAACTGGGGAATAGCACACCATTTCCTCTGATGCTTTTATATTTAAAACAACGATATATTAACGATTATCAGCGTATTACTAAAATTTTTAAGTAAATTATTTTATCAAATTTCGAATAAAATTGAAGTCATAATGGATTTATGCCGTACAGTTGATACTAATAATTAAAGTTGCTATATTCAAGTTGCGAATCCAATCGGTCTACTTTTAAGGCTGAAGTATATAGCTTTGGCTTTTTTTTACAAAAATGATCGATATCAAGAAAAACTTAAGTAAATAAAACAATTATCAGCCTAAGGTAAAAATCCTTACTCAGTTAAGTGGTTTTTACAGATATTCGAGATCCCAAAATCCAATTATTCTAAAAGGTAATCAATATGGCAGTTTCAGCCCCAACCATCACTATCGGTGGTGTAGAATATTCTCTCGTAACACTAAGCGCGACTAATAATCCCATTGGTCCGAATAGTATCACTCTGCAACTGCTCACAGTGAATGGCAACTCTCCTGCCACTGCAAGCATTCAAACAGGTTCAGGCCTTGTCGGAAGCCTACTTGCAAACACTGTTTCAACGGCAATCAATACTCTCGTCACCGTAGGTGGAGCAATCGGCCCTATCCTACAAACAAACAACCTCAGTGTTGCTCTGATCTCTTGCTATCTCACAGGATCGCTCATCCGTACGTTAAAAGGTGATGTTCCCGTCGAGCAGCTTCAAATCGGCGATGTTGCTATCACCGCTTCTGGCGAGAAACGTCCTATCCAGTGGATTGGCCAGACTACTGCGCATATGTCTAAATTCGACATCAACCGCCCTGTATGCGTCAAATCCGGTGCATTTGGTGCGGGGCTTCCTTATGCTGACTTGTACTTGTCACCACGTCACTCCGTATGTGTCACGGTTTCACATGAAGAAATACTGATCCCGGTTGAAAATCTCATCAATGGGATCACCGTCAAACAAGCTAGTTTCGATGAGGTGACGTATTGGCATGTTGAACTCGAAAGCCATGATGTGTTGATTGCAAACGGACTTCCATCCGAAAGTTACCTAGATTGCGGTAATCGTTCCGATTTTGCCAAGCATCATGGCATTTTGAACCTTCACTGGGAAAATGCTGCCCCAGGTAACCATTGCCGCCCTGTCGTCGAGTCAGGTTCAATGCTGGATCATGTCAAAGCTCAATTGCAGAATCAAATCGGCGCACAAGACTGGATCAATCATCTTAATCAGTTGATCAACAATGATGTAGAAGTCCGTCTCGCCAGTTGATTGATTAAGCTACTTTATATGGCGGGACAACCCGCCGTATAATTATTTTAAATCATTTGAATAACCATGAAATTAGCCATAAAAAAATCACCTGAGAAAGGTGATTTTTTTATAAAGCTGAATAAACAACTTATACTAAGAACAGCATTCTATTCATTCACTTTAGCCTGACTTTCTATTTTCTCAACTTTAATCACTTTAGTTCTCTTCGGTTTTATCTCAACCAATTCGACCAGCGCTAACAGCATATGCATCTGCTGATCTACAAAAAATCTGACTTCTAAATTTTCGCAGTCTTCATCTAAACGAAACTGAAAGCGAGCCACTCTGTTTTTCAGTACTTCAATCTCGTTCAATTTAACTTTAAAAACCAGTTTCTTACCCTGATCGTATGCAATATCGACCCAAGCCAGATCAGATACATTCGTCCACATCCCATAAACTGAAATTTCATAGAGGCCATGTTTGATCGGTACATACGGGCCATAAGCAAGAAATCCTGCTTTATTAGTGCTTCTCACATAATGAAGACCACCAACACCAGATTCTTTCACGCCAACTTGGGAATGAAACTCTCCACCAAAGAATAACTTTGCTTTTGGAGGAATCCAGCGGTTTATCCCACCATAGATATCCTTACGGGAATCCCATGCAATGTGGGCGGCATAATCAGGAAAATTGAAAGGAGTCTGAAAGAATTTGTCTGACTCAACAAGTCCAAGACCCCATTTCTTATAATAATACGCCTTGTCTCTTTTATCTGCGTTCCTGATTTTCTCTTGTAGTTTAACATTTACGGGCAATATTTGATGCTCCAGTCTAGCACCTATACCTTCATCCATGGTGCTCGTGGAAACCAGTTTTGATTTCTGAATACGCGTTGAATAGTCGATACCCGCAAAATAAGGTGAAGTAAAGTTCTCATCAAAATAGCCTAGCTCTTCAATCACGGCACGGCTAATAGAAAAACAGGAAAAATCAATACTTTTGACTATTCGCTTTCCATTTTCTAATTTATCCCCCACCAAAAATGCAATCTGTAGAGGGTCAACTCCACTAATAAAGTCGACATAGCGAAGAAAACTATTTGGTGTGAATTGAATATCTTCATCGATTACAAGCGTTATATCATTATCATCCAAGAAGGATGCATGTATACCCGCATTCCAAGCGCTAATACTTCTTCCATTACTTTGTCCAGAATGGAATGTCGTTTGATCAGAGTTAAGCATATCGGTAATATCAACTTGCAACGCATCTTTTTCATCATGATACAGATACCACTTTATGTGGTGATTTGCATGCTCTACAGAATGAAATAACCCTACTGGATGTGTATTATTTACAACCACGACAATACCTATTTTTTTCATGACACCCTCAAACAAATTAGCATATTCGACTGAACCATCTATTTTCTTATCTTTGACAGCATAGGATAGACGATCGTTTATTTTATTGCTCAACAGGTTTTGTGGACTCCAAGTCTTATACCACTTATCTTCAAATATAATTTTCTTTAGATTATCAGTGCTCTGTCTCCAACTGAGCCATGGTATTTTATCTGATTGAGGTGGATGATCTAATTTAAGCCAATCAAGAATACAACTCGCTAAAGCCTCTGGCGTGCTTCCCGAAAAGTAATACGCATGCGCTCCAGCAACTTCTTTAAAGACCGGTAAACTTTTTGCGATAATCGGAATTTTGTGCTTCGCAGCCTCGATGAGCGGTAATCCAAACCCTTCTCCAGAAGAAGCCGCAATGAGACAGCTTGCATGCGCATAGACCAAATCTAAGCACTCATCACTTATGTTTTCCAACCACACGAAGTTTCTTATTTTTTCTGCTTCTCTGAGTAACTTTACCAGTGACTCAACATCCCATCCTTGTTTACCCACTAATACGAAATTCACATCTTGACCTAGTTTCCATAACTGTTCAAATGCTTGATATATTTGCATTACCCCTTTTCTAGGCTCAATGGTACCCACCGTTAAAAAAGTGGGTCTGGCTTTTATCTTCTGTAAAATTGCATCAAAATTGTCTGGTAAACCTTTGGTTGGTATTGAGTTTTCCAAATCTGCGCCATTGTGAGACCAACCGATACTTAAAGGATGGGAAGGACGTACCGGATGACGAGAACCTAGCCATCCTAGATACTCATCCGCAACAGTTCGGCTCACACAAATCACACCATCCATTCGCGAGATAAAATTTAACCAGGGATGAAAGAGTTCCTGTACAACAGGCGCAAATTTTTGCGGCATAAAAATAGGTAATAGATCGTGCAGTAAGAAATAAACACGGACGCCGCGCTGACTAAGTCTTGAATAAAAGGCTTGTTGAGCAACTACACCGAAATATAGATCCAATCCTAAAAAGACATCACCTTGATTGACCCTGATAAAACTATCTTTAACGGCTGGCCCTGAGTCATTCGAAAAGCTTCTCATATATTCAGAAGCAATCTTGTAACCTTTCCATTGATCTGATGTATATGTAAGAACAATCTCGTAATCATTGGGAGGGTTTACAAATAGCTCACTCACAATGCTTCTGACAACACGCTGTATTCCAGTACGCGCATCACTTTTTACAATCTCAGAAACATCAACAAATAATTTCTTCCGTTTTTTTTGAGAAGTTATTTCTTTTAGCATGAGTATAAACCAAACTTGGATTAAATATATTTATAAGGAAATTCAATAAGTTATTATAATACACAAAGTTAGAAACAAAAAATAAATCACTAGAACAGCTCTGTCATACATCAGAAGAAATATATCCTTATTAATATCATGCTACGCCTCAAGTGCTTAGTGGCATTATCTTAGTCATAGCGCTTGCAAGTTTTTGACGATAATAGGTCCAAAACAATCCATGCATTTTGAAACTGATTGGCTAATACTGACCATCTGGATCACTATGAACAATCCTTTCGTAGGATTCCCCTTAAAGTATACTATTCTCAGCTCGCCGACAAGCGTTCCGATACGCATATCATTCCAAGTCAGTCATCTACATTATTCATAATATGCTCACCCATACTTTCGCTTTAAATGCCGTATTCAGGCAATTAGAGCGAAAGACGACGAGGAGTTCCATTTAATACTTAAATGCCGTCTAGTCGCACCCGCAGAGGCTCTTTATCCGCATGAAATGTGTAAGGGGTGTCTTCAAGCATACACAAATCTATGATGCGATGATTACTTAAGCGAATGAGTATCGTTGAGCGCTTTGACTGTACTTGTGCATGGCTTCATTTGAAGTTATGACGGTGTATTTAGCCTAACAGAGGGGGTTATATCGCAAAGAGATACGGGATTATATTGCAGGCTCTTAACGTGAGCTTCAATTTGACATTTCTGAGCCAAAACCTCTTTGGTGTCAACCTATTCTAGGACGGGAAACAGACATAAAAAAAGACCGGCTTATGCCAGTCTTTTTTTATTGATAACAGATTATTCAGCTTCTACTGCAACTGCACCCACTTGACGATCAACCAGTTCTACATACGCCATTGGCGCTGCATCACCTGGACGGAAGCCAGCTTTCAGTACACGTAAATAGCCGCCTTGGCGGGTTTTGTAACGTGGACCAAGTACAGTAAACAGTTTACCAACCATCGCAGGACTACGCGTACGCGCAAATGCAAGACGACGATTCGCAACTGAATCAATTTTAGCCAAAGTAATTAACGGCTCGGCAACGCGGCGCAATTCTTTAGCTTTAGGCAAGGTGGTTTTAATGAGTTCGTGCTCAAACAGCGAGTTAGCCATGTTTTGAAACATAGCTTTACGATGGCTGCTAGTACGACCCAGTTTCACACCACTATTACGATGACGCATGGTGATATTCCTAAATTAGCGGCTACGGTAGGCGAAGCGGTCATCGACACGTAGGCTGGCGGGTGGCCAGTTATCCAAACGTAATCCGAGTGACAGGCCTTTCGAAGCCAATACATCTTTGATTTCGGTAAGCGACTTTTTGCCCAAATTTGGAGTCTTGAGCAGTTCAACTTCAGTACGCTGAACCAGATCGCCAATGTAATAAATGTTTTCCGCTTTCAGACAGTTCGCAGAACGAACGGTTAGCTCCAAATCATCTACAGGACGCAAGAGAATTGGATCAACCTCTTCACGGCTTGTAACTGGCTCTGGTGCATGGTCTTTTTGCAGGTCAACAAAAATAGCTATTTGTTGTTGCAGGATCGTCGCGGCCTTCCGAATTGCTTCTTCAGGATCAACGGTACCATTTGTTTCAAGCTCGATAACGAGTTTGTCCAAATCAGTACGCTGCTCAACACGCGCATTCTCAACAGTGTAAGAAACACGCTTAATTGGACTATAGCTTGCATCAAGCTGCAGACGGCCAACTGGACGGGTTTCCCCTTCTGGATAGCGAATATCTGCAGGCTCATAGCCACGACCACGCGTGACTTTTAAGCGCATCTTGAGGTGACCATTAGCACCCAACTGAGCAATAACGTGATCAGGATTAACGATCTCGACATTGTGCGGCAATTGTAGGTCAGCTGCAGTAACTGCACCAGGACCTTGCTTATCAATAGTCAGCGTCGCTTCATCTTGTTCGAACAGTTTGATAGACAAACCTTTCAAATTTAAGAGAAGCTCAACGATGTCTTGTTGCAAGCCTTCGAGTGTACTGTACTCATGTTCCACACCTTCAATCTCAGCTTCAACCACGGCTGCGCCAGTGAGTGAAGAGAGAAGAATACGGCGTAAAGCATTTCCCAGCGTGTGGCCAAAGCCACGCTCAAGCGGCTCTAGAATTACTTTTGCCGAGGTTCCAGACACCGCATCGACTTTAATCGCATGTGGGGTTAGAAACTCATTTGCAGTGCTCATCATTTGCCACCTCGATGGATTATTTCGAATACAATTCGACGATCAAGCTTTCGTTGATTTCAGCAGGTAAGTCAGAACGATCAGGCTTAGCCTTGAATGTTCCTTCCATTTTGCTGTGATCAACATCCATCCAACTTGGAATACCACGTTGTGTACCTAGCTCAATCGCACTTTTAATACGGAGTTGAGTTTTTGCACCTTCGTGAATTGCAATGATGTCGCCTGGTTGAACTTGAATCGAAGCAATGTTGACGCGAATCGCATCTTCTTTGCCTGCACGTTTCAGAGTTACGCTGCGATGGCTAACCAACTGACGCGCTTCAGCGCGGGTTGAGCCAAAGCCCATGCGATAAACGACATTGTCCAAACGACTTTCAAGAAGTTGCAGCAGGTTTTCACCGGTTGCGCCTTTCGAACGCGCTGCTTCTTTATAGTAGTTGCTGAACTGGCGTTCAAGTACACCGTAAATACGACGAACTTTTTGCTTTTCACGCAATTGCAACGAGTAGTCAGACTGTTTAGCACGGCTTTGGCCATGCTGTCCAGGTGGCTTCTCAGATTTCTTTGTTTTGACGTCAAAAGGTTTGACGCCTGATTTCAACTGCAAATCTGTCCCTTCGCGACGCGAGAGTTTGCATTTTGGACCAATATAAC
>CAYJTU010000186.1:0-7386 GCA_964373105.1 uncultured Moraxellaceae bacterium
GCTAAATTTTCTGTTTGAGGAACAGAGCTGACAATAGTGGCTAACTCTTTATGCTCTAATTGTCTAGGCGCGATTGTTGTGACTTCATTAGCGGCCAAGGGTCTAAAGGCCAGTAGACGTAAAACACACATCTCAAAGCCCTGTTGAGCCGTTACAGCAAGCTTCAGATCAGCTCGCCCTTGCAGTGCAATCTGATAATATAACTGCACATCCTGACGATCAAAACTTGTCGCCAATTGCTGCAAAATCTCGGCTTCAAGTGGCGTCCCGATATCCGCTTGTTTGGGTAATAATTGGGCAAGCGCAACTTGATGCAATAAGGTAATGAGCTGATCAAGAACCGCGCTCACATCTGCGGCTTGCTGTGTCAGATCAAATAATATTTTTGCGACTTGATCACCCTGCCCTTGATGAATAGCTTGTAACAAATGCGCTACTTGGCTGCGATCCAGCAAGCCCAGCATGGCTTGTACATCAGCGCCTTGCACGCTGCCTTGCCCATAGGCAATCGCCTGATCCGTCAATGACATCGCATCCCGCAGTGAACCCTGTGCAGACTCCGCCAAGAGCCATAGCGCCGCATCGTCAAATTCAATCTGCTCTTTACCCAGAACTTGTGACAAATGATCATGGATTTCTTGACGGGGCAGTGGACGCAAAGTGAATTGCAAACAACGAGAAAGAACCGTTACAGGTAACTTTTGAGGATCGGTTGTTGCCAATAAAAATTTAACGTGCTCAGGCGGCTCTTCTAATGTTTTCAGCAGCGCATTAAAACTATGGGTCGATAGCATATGGACTTCGTCGATCAGATAAACCTTATAGCGACCTTGCGTTGGTGCATATGGAACATTATCTAAAAGCTCGCGCGTGTCCTCTACTTTCGTGCGAGACGCCGCATCAATCTCTATCAAATCAATAAAACGTCCTTCATCAATCGCTCTGCAAGTGCCACACACCCCGCATGGTGTCGAGGTGATGCCCGTTTCGCAGTTCAGGCATTTCGATAGAATGCGTGCAATCGTCGTTTTACCAACCCCGCGAGTACCTGTAAACAAGTAAGCATGATGTAATCGACCACGCTCAAGCGCACTACCCAGTGCTCGTGACACATGCGTCTGCCCGACCAATTCTGCAAAATTGCGCGGGCGGTACTTACGTGCTAAAACTTGATACATGCAGACTTCCAATTGAGAGACACAAGGTAGATATAATAAAAATGATAAATCAATCATGCTCACGCTTAACACAGCGGAGACTTTATGACACGACTAGGATAACCAATTTAACGAAGGGATACACGCAAGTTTCAATCTTTGACACCACAAATCCCGTACTTGATAGTTTTTTAAACGCTCAACAAACCTCGCCTCATCACTTAGATGTTTCAACTGCCGCCGCGCTCACCTTATCCCAACAATGCAATAAGTACTCGACATCCCAAGCTGCACGATGTTGACGCCCCAACTCTTTCTTTGTCTTCTGTAAGATATCAAATAATGGCTCTCGCAATGCATCGGTGGCATCTAAGACATCTTGTGACATCAGTCGCATCATCAACCATATCGCATCACCAACCACAAAAGTCATCGTCTGGCCGCATGCCGCAAACAAGGCTTGTATCCAGCGCAGATCATAGCGAGGAACATCACTGTATAAAATACTCCCGGCAAGACTTTCATTCATACGCTGGCATAACCAATGTGGATCTACGCCCTCATCGAATAACTGCTTAAAACTAATCCCATGGATTCTTTGCGAATCCTCGTTCCAATCCACCCAGCCACTCATCGTGTGTGGGTTAATTAAGTAACTTTCTATTTTTCCTAACTCTGAGCCCCATGCGATCTCAATGGGGAAGGATTTTGCCGATAAACTAGATGCCTCACAATCAAGAAAAATGGGGCGATCAGGAATGCTCTCTAAATTCATAGCCACCCCCGACGGCCCTTAATCACACCATCCGCCAACTGCAATGCACGTTGACTGAGCCACCAAAAACGTGGGTCTCCGCCTATAGAATCCATACTGTAACTTGTCACAAAGGCAATACTGAGCTCTCGATCGGGGTCACACCATGCACCAGAACCGTTATAGCCCATATGGCCAAAGCCATTGGGCACACGCTTGCCCATCGTAATCACACGGTGATAACCCAAGCGCCAACTCATCGGAATGGGGATGATACGATCCCGATGGGGATGTTGTACTGCAGATAATTGATCCATCGTTTGTCGTGACAGATATGACGTCCCTTCAAACTCACCACCAGAGGCAAGCACGGCATAGATTTTTGCCAAGGCGCGCGCACTAAATACGCCATTGAACGCAGGCATACAAGCTTGTAAAGCGTCATCACTAAAAAGATCAAACTGCCCCATTTGTTTCGGCACTAAAGCATCCCGAACATCTAAAGGATCTTGACCAAAAAACTTCAAGATACTTTGTGTCGTGGTCAAAGCAGGCGGGGACTTAGCATGAAACTTGGTTTTTTTTTGAGGCGCCGATTTTGCTGAGGGCGCTTTGCGATAAGGACGTGCCACACGCTCAAGCTGCGTATCTGGTGTGCCAAAATACGCCTCACCAGTAAGCCCAAGTGGCACGACTAACTCACGTTCGAAGGTTACTGCAAGAGGCTCTTGCATCACTTTTTCGATGACACCACCCACCAACCAACCAAAGCTCATCGCCTGATACGCGCTGGCAGAGTTGGGTTCAAATCTGGGTATCGCCTGCTCATAGGCCTTAAGCATCGCATCCCAATCAAGCATCATTTCTGCTGATTGAATCACGTGGCGTATATCGTATAGCCCAGAAGAGTGGGATAATAAATGTCTAAGGGTAATATTCTCTTTGCCTAAAACACCGAACTCGGGCCAATACTCGCGAACAGGTCGATCATAATCAAGATAGCCTTTGTCTACGAGAATATGAACGAGTGTCGCAAGGACTCCTTTGCCCGTTGAGTAAGACAGGCTCAGTGTGTCCTCCTGCCAGAGTGTCGCACCCTGCTGGAGTCCCATCCATAAATCAGCAACCAATTGGCCACGGAAATAAACAGCCAATGCCACTCCGCCCTTACGATCCATAGGGATAACTTGACGTAATGCTTGCATGAGTGGTTCAAATTCTGGCGTACACGTGCCATTGACCGCGAATTCAGTTTGTCCGCGTAATTGTTGGATGAGGCTAAGAATCTCCATCAATCATTATTCCTTTATTAAATATTTTCAGTCAGGCTGATCTTTATAAATAGTTATCGCTTTTTTTATAATTAACAAATCGCCAGATTTGAATTGTACAGAGAATTTCTCTCATTTCTAGTGCATTCATACGACTAAATTCCTAATTCACGCAATATGAGCGCGGGTGCCGTAGACCAAAGAGGCCGCACCCGATTCAGCCCAACCATAACAGTCATCATCATCATGACGATCGGTCCAACAAGCCACCAAATCCCATGTAACCCAAGCGCCAAATCAAAGCGCCATGCCAAAACCAAACCGACAGTTTCCGCGATCACGACTGCAAGCAATCCTGCTGCGAAACCTAAACTGGCAAGTTCTACCACCAAACGCAAACGCAATTGTGATTTTGAAGCGCCTAAAGTGCGGAGTAATGCCGCTTCGCATTTTCGCTCATCCATCGTGGACTGAATACTGGCAAGCAACACCAGCAGACCCGATAGACCGACCAAACTTGCAAGAAGTGTCAGGGCTTGCCCCAACATATCAAGCAAATGCCGAATTTCCTGCAAGATCGCATCAATATCGATCAACATGGTCGTTGGAAATTGTTGAATCACCGATGCTAATTGCTGACGCTCACCTTCGGGTAAATAAAAACTGCCCAAATAACTCCCTGCATTCACATCTAAAGAGCCTTTTGAATACATAAAAAAGAAATTAGGCTTAAAACTATCCCAATCTACGGATCTCAAACTAACCACGGTTGCAACAAGTCGCCCTTCAGGCAAGCTCATTTCGATACGATCACCCAGATGGATACCGAGCTTATCCGCAAGCTTTTCTTCGACAGACACTTGCAACGGTGCTGTAAATTGATGGCCTGCAGTTAAAGGATTATCCGAGGGTACTTGGTCAGTCATGGTCAGGTTCAATTCGCGTTCAAGGCGATTCTCTTTTCGCAATTGCGTACTCAGTTCACGCTCATTAATCTTTTGAATCCGGCCTTTCACACTGGGATAAAGCGGTGTGCTGACCCATTGATGTTTTGCAAGCACCGCAGAAAATTCTTCCTTCTGATCGGGCGGCAGCCCGTAGACAAATTGGTTCGGTGTACCCACGGGTAAATTCGTTTGCCAACGATTTAATAAATCGCCACGCAGTAGCATGACGACACCAATTAATCCCAAGCCCAAAGCTAAAGAAACGGTCTGCAGCGCGGTAATCGCAGGCTGACGCAATAAGGCGGATTCCAGTTGTCCGCTGCGCTTTAATCCAACTATCACAAGCCATGCAAAGCCAAATACAAGTAGGAAAACAGCACTTATTGCGCCGATCAGTATTAAACTAAAGTACAATTTTCCCGTTTGCAGAACCACAAAACCAAGTAGTGCAACCCATGCTAACCCAAAAATAAATAATGACGACCAAACCCGAGAACTGATACCAAAAACAGAAAATACACTTGAGGCTAAGTCTGTACGTAATACTCTAAGGGGCGAAACGCGTAGCATCTGAAGCAACGTGGGCAAAGCAAATCCCAGTAGCGTTACCGTTGCCGTCAACATCCCAGTGACGAGCGGTGCCTTGATAAAAAGCAAAGGTTGAAAACTAATTTCCAGTGACGGTATGGTATGACGCAGCAGCATTAATAGACCTTGTGCAGAGAGCGCGCCAAGACCCGCTCCTATCACAACGCTGACAGTCCAAATCACTAAGAGTACGCCTAAAAAAGCAAGCCAGATTTGCGCTCGCGTTGCACCTAGACAACGAAGTAAGGCAAGACCATCCATCTGCCCCGCCGCAAAACGCCGTGCCGACAACGCCACAGCAATACCGCATAATATGACTGTCAACAGCCCTGCAACTTGTGCATAGTCGCTGAGTAAACGAATGGGTTGATTTAATCGATTGTTGTTTTGACTTGCAGTGCGCATGCGTTCAGCTGTCGTTAATCGATTTTGGTTTTCTTTGACAAATCGAGTCACAGCATCGGGTGAAGCCGCTAGTAACAGGCGATATTCAAGTCGACTACCCGGCTGTACAATCTGAGTTTGGGCAATATCATCCATGCTCATGATAATCGACGGCGAAAAGCCATTCATACCCAGTTCGCGATTAGCATCACGGCGTATCACACCCGCAATCTGTAGACTTGCCTCGCCAATGCGTATCGATTGCCCAATCGTGATATGCATCACATCCAATAACCGTGGTTCGACCCAAATTGTGCCTGGCTTCGGAGCATGACTCTGTACCAGCGCACCTGACTGCGGCTCAATGAGCAGATCACCACGAAGTGGGAAATTGGCTTCGACAGCCTTGATGCTGGATAGTGCAAACTGATCACCCGCTTGCGCCATAGAGCTGAATGCCAAGACATGACTTTGTCTCAATGTTTGTGCACGTGTCTTCCAGATCGATTGAATCGGTGATGTACTGGTAATCGCAATATCTGCAGCCAATAACTGGCCTGCTTGCTGCTGTACCGAACTCAATAGTGTCCGTGTTGTAAACTGCAACATCGTCGTCGCCGTCACCGCTAAAATTAATGCAGCAAGCAACAATCCCAAAGTACGGCTGCCGAGGCTCTGTCGTAACAGCACTGCAAAAATACTCACGACTTAGCACCTGCTGCGATATCAGACAATGGACCATTATCCAATGGATGGCTAGTCACTAATTGACCGGCGACCAAATGAAGCTGACGATTACAACGACGCGCCAGCGTAAGATCGTGCGTTACAACCACCAAAGTTGTACCCTGCTCTCGATTTAATTCAAATAGTAAATCTTCAATATCATTTGCGGTTTGCCCATCTAGATTTCCCGTAGGTTCATCTGCAAAAATAATGCTAGGCTGATGAACCAAAGCACGTGCAATTGCGACACGCTGTTGCTCGCCACCTGATAATACACGTGGGTGCTGAAGCTTTCGCGTTGCCAACCCTACTCTGTCGAGCATATGCCCAGCTTCGACTCGTGCTTGTTTAGCAGACATTCGGCGAGCCAATGTCAGTGGCAATGCCACATTCTCAAGCGCACTCAAATGCGGTAACAATTGAAAGGATTGGAAAACGAAACCGATATGATCTAAACGAACACGTGCACGCTGATCTTCGCTTAAATCGTGTAGAGGATGATTGAAAATCTGAATCTTTCCAGAAGCAGCGGTATCTAATCCGGCAAGCAGGCCAAGCAACGTCGACTTTCCAGAACCAGATCGACCTGTAATGGCGACTTGTTCACCTTGATTGATATGAAAAGAAATATCATTCAACACCGTTAACAAACCCGCCTCAGTTTTGACGATTTGAGTCACATGTTCTACTTGAATCGCTGCAGGCTTTTCTAGATGATGGTCTGTATGATGACTAGAAGAATGATTTGGACGGTCATCATTGCCGTTGATATTTTGCACAGACACAACAGATGATTCATCGACCAACGAACCCGACATAAAAGACGCCCTTAAAGATTGATATCACTTGAGACGAGAATTGAATGCACGCTTTAAAACTCCGCATACAAAGACATACACTATCTGAGAAGATAACGCGAAATCATCAACTTGCTGGTTGGATTTTGTTAATGGCAATGAGTGTTTTAGTGACCACTGAGGTACACGCAAAAAGTGTTCTCGTGGTTGGTGATAGCTTGAGTGCAGGATATGGTATAGACCCTAAAAATGGTTGGGTGAATAAACTACAAACGACTTTGGATATTAACAAGAAGGGCCAACACCGAATTATCAATGCCAGTGTCAGTGGCGAAACTTCGAGTGGCGGATTAACTCGGCTCCCAAAATTACTCACCACTTATAAGCCCGATATTGTTATTTTAGAACTGGGTGGCAATGACGGTTTACGTGGTCAACCTCCGGCGATCTTGCAAAGTAATCTGACGCGCATGATCAAACTCAGTCGAGCAAGCGATGCAAAGGTAATACTCCTCGGCATGAAAATCCCACCCAGTTATGGCAGCGCCTATACCACAGCCTTTACTAATACCTTTAAGACGGTTGCTACTGCTGAGAAAGTCACTTTTATCCCATTCTTTCTGGAGGGTGTGGCTGGACGCCCTGAACTGATGCAAGCAGACGGCATCCACCCTAAAACTGAAGCCCAGACACGCATACTGGAGAATGTGTTACCAACGATTGAAAAAGAACGCTTCCGGGCGGCGTGGCGGCATCGCTGGC
>CAYJTU010000187.1:0-7369 GCA_964373105.1 uncultured Moraxellaceae bacterium
TCTACACGCCATATAACACACTCTTTCCCTCCCCGACGCTCTTCCGATCTGACGGTGACCCGTCGCTCGATTGCCGGATGGCTACGCCGAGATAGCGCAGTTTAAGCGAACATGATGAGGATTTGACGATGAGTGACCGTATGAATGTGGGCCAATTGATTGCCCGTGTAGGTGAGACAGACCAATTGTTTTTGACGCAGCCTACGCCAACGCTTGCCATTGAACGTGCTTATCTTCGTCTTGAGCTCGTGAAACTCAGCAACAGCAAAAATGAACAGCTGCACTTCTTAAGTGAGGCTGCCGTCATTTTGGAACTTGCAGGCGCAGAGATTGAAGACCAGGAGACCAGTGTTTTATTGTCGGCTCAGTTGGCCGCAGTTTATTTGCAGTTCCATGTGGTCACGCATGAAACGCGCTATTTGGTGGTGGCAGGACAGATTTTACGGCCGCACTCCAATGCCGACTATCCTCCGATCTTCATACAACTCGCACGTTTGGATGCTGCATTAAAGAAACCTGCATTGACCAAGCATTGGTTGACACGCTGGTTGCAAGTTTTGGGTCGTATGGATAGCAAGCCAGTGCTTGATGTTCTGGAGGATTATCCCGAGTTTGCAGATTTCCGACATGAGCTGTGGTTCGAGCAGATTAGCCGTGATGCTCATGCGTTAATTGCGCAATCGATTCCCAATCCAATAACTGCTGTCCACTCGTAAAGTGATGTGGGATCTTGCTGACAGGATCCGTAAAGGTAATGCTTTTCGCCAAAAGCTGTAAAGGCCTATCGTAATCGGTTTTCCAGTCTGCAAGTTTTGGATAAAAAGGATCAAATAAGATCGGAATGCCTAGAGCGGCCAGATGCACACGCAATTGATGTTGCTTGCCAGTGATCGGTGACAGTTGGTATTTGGCATAGTCCCCGCAAACCTCTACTCGTTCTATATCCGTTTTTGCATTGAACTCACCGGCGACCTCCTGCATGCGAAAGAAGGGTTCACCTTTAACGATGCGACTCTGATACGTCATTGGCAGCGTCAAGTCTGCGCGGTATGGCGCTATGGCTTCATAGGTCTTATGAATGCCATGGCTGCGAAATAAAGCTTGATAGGCATCGCGCGTTTCTGGATTAATTGAAAACATAACAATGCCGGCCGTCTCGCGATCAATGCGATGCATTGGGGCGAGATGGTCTAAGCCGAGTTTGTTTTTAAGGCGAATCAGCAGCGTCTCTTGCACATATTTTCCCGAAGGGATGACGGGTAGGAAGTGCGGTTTATCCGCAACCAATAAATGCTCATCTTGATAGAGCACATGTTCCGTGAATGGAATATGAGGTTCATTGTCAATATGACGATAATAATAGATATGCTGATTGGCTATATAGGGACTGTTTAAATCAAACGGCTCGCCGTGTTGATTTAAAACTAAACCCTGCTCTAAGCGCTCTTGCCAGATCGAATCAGGGATTTCGTGAAAGCGAGTGGTGAGAAAGTCCAGCAACTGGGTATATTCAGCGTCAGGTAACCAAACACAACTGGGGCTGATGCCTGCGCGAAGGGGTAATGGGTTCGTGGGTGCAGGCTCGCGTGACATAAATGGGATTGAACTGAGAATCGGACTGCTATTATAGCGAAGTCCCTCGCGATAGATGCGTATTCCGATCCGGACTACCTTTAACCCAGTATTCGGGCTTCAAAACACTGCGGATATGACGATCCCTATCCGGTTCAGTCTGGAAAATGACAAAAGCCCTAAAGGACTGCCGTCCTCTAGGGCTTAATCAGCTAATCAGGCTTTTATGCTTCACATTAAAACTGAATAATTCTACCCAGTTCAACACTTTGCATCGAAGCAAGGACGGTACGAATGACATGGTCGATGATCGTAGAATCCAGATCCAATGCAATCGTGACGATGCGCTTTGATTTCATCGGTGTAATTCGAAGATCTTTTAAGAACGTACCTGCTGCAGTAAGCAATACCCGTCGCATGACTAAAGCCTGATCTTCAGAAACTGTGAAATGCATTCGTGCATTCTGCTTCGTGATTGTTCCCATCTGATGTTCATCGGCGCTAGCCATGAGCGATGTTGGGTTGGATCTATTTAGGCTTAAGGAGTTATTTAATGCAGATTTAACCAGTTCCTGCTGATCATGGTGATCAGAGAGCTGAGGGTGGACGTTCATTTTAAACCTTCATGTTAAAAATCGAATTTCGATCATAATGATAAGTATATAAAAAACGTATCAAACCAGCGAAGTGGATTGTTGCTTTTTGTAAGCGAAATTGTTTTGAGTATGCGGAGGTGCAGACTGATGACAATGGCCTACTGATGAGGAAATAGCCCCCAAATGAAACGAGCACTAAAATACATAACCACACAAAGCCAAAATAAAACAAAAACGCCAATAAAATCTGGAATTCTAAGCCATAACCAACTGACGATAGGATTTCGCCAAAAAGCAGAGGTTTGTTGACGCTTTTCAAGCATACGGTGCAAAATCGGGTGGTCGATATGATCGGTACTTTGGATGCCATGAACTTCGCGGAGATGAGTATGGACGATATCCAGTGCACGGCGACTCGGACGTATAAATATGTCTGAAATATCCCCAATCACAGGAATCCAGCCAACCAATAAATCAATCAAAGTGAGTCTAAGGGCTGGCAGGAGCTTACTCAAGGGCACGCCAATCTGCCATGCCCTAAAGATTGCGACCAAGGTCAGACCTAGACCCGCAATATCTCCAACGACCGGAATCGTGCCGATAGCGCCATCGAGTCCAACCCCTTGCCGGGTAAATGGGATACGCACAAGGCTGTCCATCATGTTGGCGTACGTTGCTAATTGACGCTCGAGGACAAGGGCTTCAGATTTCGTGACGGTTTTAGGCATATTTAGGCTTAGTTTCGGTCTGCTGGTGGAGTAGGGTTAGATTACTTCTCAACAGTGATTTTTGTCTCTGGATCATTTTGGGCGACAAATAAACCAAAAATGGCGGCATAGACAAACATCAGTATCGAATAAATTGCGGCTGGAATCGCAACAGTAGGGTTGTTCATGACACTGAGTGCGATCGTCATGGCGAGTGTACCATTATGGATTCCAATCTCAAAAGCACTGGCGCGGGCTTGCGCTTCTGGGATATTAAACCAGCGCGGGACGAAGTAACCCACACACAAACTGGCAATGCAAAAAAGCGTAGTCGCCATGCCGACCTGTGCCACCCACATCAGTAAGTGATCTTTTTCTTTCAGTAATGCACCCAAAATAATCGCGACAAGCAGAATAACTGAAAAGATCCGTACCGGTTTATTCATGCTGTGGGCGAAATTTGGCGTATAACGACGAATGATCATCCCAAATGCGACGGGAACAAGGACGATCATAAATACCTGTACGGCCTTGGTAAACTGTAAACCAAGCTGTTGGTCACTTTGCAAGAAGTACTGACTGGCTAAGTTGACGATGAGGGGGAGTGTAAAAACAGCTAAAATTGAATTCACAGCGGTTAGGGTAATGTTTAAGGCCACGTCGCCGCGAAATAGAAAGCTGTATAAGTTGGCTGTTGCTCCACCAGGGGATGCTGCAAGTAGCATCATGCCCACTGCCAGTAAGGGCGGTAAATCGAGCACGAGAACAATCACAAAAGCAATCGTGGTCATAAGCAGCAACTGACAAACTAATGCAATCGCCACGGCTTTCGGGTGCTTGGTTACGCGAGCAAAGTCGGCAAGGGTCAGTTCTAAACCTAATCCCATCATCACCACTGCCAACGCGAACGGCAGAAGTTGAACCATATTAATATGTTCCATGCATTTTTATCCTTATAAAATCATTCCATGATGCGATGCTAAACTAAGCATCTTGGTAGTATGAGTACCTATTCTCAATCCTATCAGCTTTATTGTATTTCGATAAGAATATCTAAATTTATAATGTATTCAAATCACAACCTCATGAGAGGCTGTGATGGATGCTGATCAATCAAAAGAATTAGAGAGCAGCTAGGGCAGTCGCGTAGTTCGGTTCATCGCTGACGTTGTGAACCAGTTCGGTATGGAGCACTTGATTGTTTTCATCTAAAACGACAACAGCACGAGCCGTCAAACCGACGAGGGGGCCCGCGGAAAACGTCAAACCATAGTTGCTGATGAACTCAGGGTGGCGGAAGGTCGATAGGGTGACCACACTGTCTAACCCCTCCGCGCCGCAAAAGCGTGCTTGTGCAAAGGGTAAATCTGCAGAAATACAAAGCACGACGGTGTTTGCGACATTGCCAGCCTGCTCATTAAATTTACGGACTGACGTTGCGCAAGTTGGGGTGTCGACACTCGGGAAAATATTTAGAACTTTACGTTTGCCTACATAGTCTGCCAGTGTCACGTCTTTAAGATCTTTGGTTGTCAGGGTAAAGTCTGGTGCGGCTGCGCCTTGAGTGGGCAACTCACCGATCAAGGGGATTTCATTACCGCCTAAGAGTACTGATGCCATTGCTTGATGTCCTTAATGATGAAGTTTTTGGGCATTTGAGTATAGGAGATTCGATCACTTCATGGATCTAGCAGCATTGAATAGTGGGTGGGTGGTGACATAAAAACAACGTAATTGAATATATTGATGATTGTAGGCCTAAACTAAGAGCTAAATTTTCTTAAAAATCAGATCTACTGTTAATTTCATATCCGCATGCTTTTAATTCCTTTGCAACATCATTTTTCCATGCACCATATTGATCTAGCGTTACATATACGACACCACTAATATCATTTGGTGTTTCAATCTCACCTTTGACTAATGCACAAACATTTTCTCTCCCAAGCTTAGCCATTAGATAGCCATGTTCAAAAATAACATTTTGCCGCGCTCTATTTCTTGCAGGAATTTTAGATTCGTGAACGCCTCTGCCAAGATCACAGGCAGTATATAAAACTAAAGCGAAATCGGCATCATTGGAATAATGCTCAATTTTCTCTATGATAGTCATCCCAGAACTAGCTTGTTCATGCAAAATAATAGCTTCTAGACCAAGCTTTTCAATAAAGCGTCCAATTTCTTGCTTTGCTTCATTGTCTCGCCCATGAACAATAAATACTTTTCTTTTATTTCTAGCAGCTGACGGTGGGGTGCTGTTTTCTCTTGGATTGAGAGGGTTTTGTATAGTAAATTCACCTCCAAACTCCAATGAATCTAACAGTGGTGTGAATTGTGTTGAGAGGTATGTTCTGCGTTCAGCATAAGTACTGAATTTTGGCTGAATGAAGCCCCAGAATGAATCTAAATTTCGATGTAACTTTAACCACTGGGGGAGTTTGATCGAAAGTTCTGGATCTGCAAATAATTCCTTTCTTAGTTTTTCGTATTCAAGATTATCTGCTGGTTTACCCGTGGCATATGCAACAAGTAAGTTCAATAAGTAACTTACTTTTTCAAAATTTGTATCTAAAAGTTCAATGCTCATTGGGTAGAGTTCTCAAAAAATATTATTTGATTAAACACGCGTATTTGAGGTTGCTTGTAGGTTATTAATATATTGTAAAACAATACACTATATAGATGTTTGAGTTGTACTTGTATATGTTTTATCAGTAATATTTACTAATTTTAAATGAGTATATTCTTGACTAACGAATCATTCTATTGTGGAAATTTGTGATTCTAGAAATAGACAGGCCCTCATCATGTCATCACGATGAGGGCCTTTTTTACAACGATTTAAAGCAGCAGATTACATCATGCCGCCCATACCGCCGCCCATGCCACCCATATCAGGTGCAGAAGATTTGTCTTCTGGGAAGTCAGTGATCATGGCTTCAGTGGTCAGCATCAAGCCCGCAACCGATGCTGCATTTTCAAGTGCAGAACGGGTAACTTTAGCTGGATCCAAAATACCCATTTCGATCATGTCGCCGTATTCGCCAGTTGCAGCGTTATAGCCGAAGTTGCCTGTGCCATTTTTAACAGCATTAACAACAACAGAAGCTTCTTCACCAGCGTTGGTGACGATTTGACGCAGTGGTGATTCCATTGCACGGCGCAGGATATTGATACCCGCAGTTTGGTCATCATTGATGCCTTTTAAGCCTTCGAGTGCAGCGATGGCGCGAACCAGTGCAACACCACCACCTGCAACCACACCTTCTTCAACCGCAGCGCGTGTTGCATGTAACGCATCATCAACACGGTCTTTCTTCTCTTTCATTTCAACTTCAGTTGCAGCACCGATTTTGATCACGGCAACACCACCAGCAAGTTTTGCAACGCGCTCTTGGAGTTTTTCGCGGTCGTAATCAGAAGTTGCTTCTTCGATTTGATGACGGATAGTCTGTACGCGTGCTTCGATTTCTACAGATTGACCTGCACCGTCGACGATGACTGTGTTTTCTTTGCCAACAGTAATTTTGCGTGCTGAACCCAAGTCGGTCAGTTGTGCAGTTTCAAGACTCATGCCGATTTCTTCGCTGATGACAGTTGCACCAGTCAAGATCGCGATGTCTTGCAACATAGCTTTACGACGGTCGCCAAAGCCCGGTGCTTTAACTGCACAAACTTTGATGATGCCGCGCATGTTGTTTACAACCAAAGTTGCCAACGCTTCGCCTTCGATGTCTTCAGCGATGATCAGCAATGGTTTGCCTGATTTTGCAACAGCTTCAAGTGTTGGGATCAATTCACGGATGTTGCTGATTTTTTTATCAACGAGCAGGATCAGTGGGTTGTCCAATTCAGCAGTCAGTGTGTCTGGTTTGTTTGCAAAGTACGGGCTGATATAGCCACGGTCAAATTGCATGCCTTCAACCACGTCCAATGTATCTTCAAAGCCTGAGCCTTCTTCAACAGTGATGACGCCTTCTTTGCCAACGCGGTTCATTGCTTCAGCAATCAAATCACCAATGGTGGTGTCGCTGTTTGCAGAGATTGAACCGACTTGCGCAATCGCTTTGCTGTCGCTTGCAGGTGTAGAAATGT
Source organism: uncultured Moraxellaceae bacterium (assembly GCA_964373105.1). GTDB lineage: Bacteria > Pseudomonadota > Gammaproteobacteria > Pseudomonadales > Moraxellaceae > Aquirhabdus. The sequence goes on from CAYJTU010000187.1 coordinate 6,971, forward strand.
TTTTGATTTCTGCAACTGCTACGCGAACTGCTTTGTCGATACCGCGTTTCAGATCCATTGGGTTCATGCCAGCTGCAACAGCTTTCATGCCTTCGTTCAGGATTGATTGAGCAAGTACGGTCGCAGTGGTTGTACCGTCGCCAGCGATGTCAGCAGTTTTGCTAGCAACTTCGCGAACGAGCTGTGCGCCCATGTTTTCGAATTTGTCTTTCAGAGTGATTTCTTTTGCAACAGTCACACCGTCTTTGGTGATGTGTGGTGAGCCGTAAGATTTATCAATCACGACGTTACGGCCTTTAGGGCCGAGGGTGACTTTTACTGCATCCGCAAGGATGTTCACACCAACAATAATTTTTGCGCGGGCTGAGTCGCCGAATTTAACTTCTTTATCAGACATGG
>CAYJTU010000188.1:0-7330 GCA_964373105.1 uncultured Moraxellaceae bacterium
CTGGGTAACCCCGTTTGCCCGCTGTTTCAACGACACGGCCACCCGCACGAGCCAATTTAAGCGCCTTGGCAGTATCGGCCTTGGAGTGATGATGAATCGCCATATCCAGCGCGACACTCTGCAGATCCTCCTCCAAGACGGTCACCGCAAGCCCAAAGCTGACGATGTTAAAATCCACCGGTTCGCGGTTGATCGCCAGCGGTAAGACCCAACCCGCTGCGCTGCCCCCTTGATAGCCGATACGCCCTAATCGCTCACCGCTCAAGCGTTTGGCTTCATGCATGGCCGCAATCGCGTCACTCGCAAGCACGTTAAAGTCCTGAGTGTAGGCGCCTTCCGAAACGCCAGTACCGCGCTTGTCAAATACAAACGCGCCGATACCCTGCGCAGGAAACAAACGCTGCAAGACGTATTGATCCAGCGCCGAATCGTGCTCGGCACCATGGATCAGGATGACCACCGGCACCTTGGCTGCGCCTTTGGGCAGCAGCAATCGACCGGTGAGCTTGATGCCATGGCTCTCGAAGCGTGTTTCGACGACATCAAAAGCGATGCGTTTGCCCGGTACCTGATCGAAGGTAATGCTGCCCGTCTCACAGTCGCTGAACGACACGAACTTGCCATCCGGTCGACCCGTCCATCCGTAGGTGCTCGACCAGCGGTTGTCCGGCAACGGCTGAAGGCCGCCGCGCTCACCGGTAAGCAAGACCCAGCGCAGTGTGTTCCCCTCATCGGGCGAGACATCCACGATCCTACCGTCATCCAATCGATATGTGCCATAACAGCGCTGCTCACTGTCGGCTGCATGCGTGGACGACATCACCAAAATCAAAAATAAGATCAAAGCGATCGCGGCAATTGCGGGACTGAAAGACGGAACGCCCTTGACCCGCCACCTTGCCTGTCGTGAATAAACAGCAGAATCCTGCGCACTCGGGGTGTTCATCGTGATCTCCCTTAAATCGATAACGGCTTGTCCTCTGGATGAGGTCGATCAGGTGCTTCCCCAGATCGCAAGAAAACGCAGCGGATGATGATCATGCTGAACAATATCCCATAAACCGACCATTTGGATAGTCAGCTAACGCGATTTATCGAGCAAAATCACTTTGTTCTAACAGACCCAAAAGCAAAACTACGGTTACTATGGAGATGCTGCTATGCACCTAAGCGATTCAGGAACCGATCCATGAAAAAGAAACTATTGTTAGGTACGGTCGGTGTCATGGTCGGCGCCATCGCCCTCATCGGCGCGTGGGGATTTAGTCAACGCGATCCTAATCCACTGAGCCATTACACGTCCGATGCAGGCAAGCTCGAATTTAAACGTGCTTATGATCACGCCATGGCAAACCTGCCTGTGCCCCAACAGATCCTTGACCTAAAGACCTCGTATGGCACGGTTCGGATCTATTACTTTGACAGTGGCAAGAATACTAAAGAACCCTTTGTACTCCTCCCGGGTCGATCAGCATCGACCCCCATGTGGCGTCCAAATCTGGCGGGGCTATTAAAGTATCGCTCCGTCTATAGCGTCGACTTAATCAATGAACCGGGGATGAGTACACAAACCAAAGCCATTACCAGCGATGAAGATCAAGCAAAATGGTTAGACGAAGCGCTGACTCAACTGCCAGAGCGCAAACTGCATATCGTAGGCGTATCGATTGGGGGCTGGACCGCCACCAACTATGTCGTGCGCTTTCCCAATAAGGTTGCGAGTGTCAGTCTGCTTGATCCGGTATTTGTATTCGATAATATTCCGCTGACCACAATCCTCATTTCAATTCCAGCATCCATCTCTATCATTCCGACGCCAATACGTAACGCGATGCTGAGCTATATCTCAGGGGGTGCAGCGATCAAAGCCGATGACCCCGTCGCACAACTGATTGAAGTCGGGATGCATACGTTCTCGGTCAAAACACCAACACCGACACGAATCAGCAAAGATCAATTGAGTAGCATCCAGATCCCTGTCTTTGCATTGATGGCGGGTCGCAGTGTCATGAATGATCCTGAAACCACTCTGGCCAATGCGCAAGAAGATTTAAAGAAAGGCAGGGTGGATATCATTATCGAGGCGTCACACGCGATCAATGGCGAGTATGCGGACGAGGTCAATGCCAAGATTATTGATTTTGTCGAAACGCTGCCGCCTTTATAAAAGGGATAGCCATATCCGCAATGATTTGGCGTAGTCTTCTGCACAATTGACGAATCCCGCCAGAAGTGTCATTCTGGGGAAATAACCATCCGCTGCCAAAATAATGTTTGTGCCTTTGTTATAATTTGATTATCATTTGATGATAACTTAATGATAATCATGGAGGCGATTCATCTTGGAAAATAAAACCGCGCGGCTCACTGTCTTGATTGATCCGATGAAGAAACAAGCCTTTGAAGCGTTGTGCACCGCTCAAGATCTAACCCCTTCCCAAGTCGTCCGCCAATTGATCCGTGACTACCTCAAGTCGCATGGCGTCAGCTACGGCAAACAAGCGGGCAACAGCGAATCAACCGAATAAACTACCCACTGTCTTCCCTGCCGCATAGCCACTCCGCTTGATCATCACATCACCAGCAATCCACTCTCAAAAAAAAGCAAAAAAAACACGAGCAGCGTAAACGGCTCGTGCAGGTCTTGATGCTTCTTATTCAACGTACTTAAGCGAAATCTAAGTCACCTTCAAAAGCTTTTAGGGAGTGACGCGCCATCGCCAGATTCGATTTTGAGCGATCAAGCACCACATACAAAAACAAGTCTTGGTTTTTTTCCAGTGGACGGATCAGATGATACTGCTTACCCAACGTAATCAGGATGTCGTCGATTTTGTCATTCAGTTTGAGGGCGCCCGCAACTTTGCGTTTGGCACGGATCACTTCGGTATTGCCTGCCGCAGCCAGCTCCAAATCAATCCCGCTGCCGATATTCGCCAGACTCAACCCACTGGTTGAGTCAACAACGGCACCGACGATAAAACCATCTAATGTCTGTAGTGGCGATAAATCCAATTTGGCCATGATCTAAGTCCTTTTATAAATTAAGAAATGCATCATTCAACACCAATACGATGTGCTCATGATGTGACTAACATTACAATGAAAGACTAATATTATTCAAATACAATTCACCCGTATTCGGTCAAAAAGGAAGCAGTCATGTCACTACAATCACCGATCACTGCCGCAAAGCCATAAAAAAACGCCCTCAAAATCTTGAGGACGTTATTCACCGCATCACACCTTTCTTATTCTTATATAAAAAGTGCCTATTGGGTTCTCTATTCACAATGAACAGAGTCGATAGTGGCCACCCTACAGGCACAAAAACCGCAAATTAGCGAACCTTGCTGCCAAGTCCATGACCCGACTTGGCAGCAAAGCCCAAACGAACAGTATGCTCACCCAAATGAGCAACTGCCCCACAGTACTCCGCCTCAGCACGCTTGTGATTGACTAACCTCATCAGCATCAAGCGTAATCTGAAGCCCCCTTTTTGGAATACCTCGATGAGCGTTGATGTGGTTACTGAAGTCCACATTCTCCCGCAGCCGAGCTTCATTTCTTGTTATTAAATTTTTTAAACTTGCTGAAATTCATCATGCCAGTCGGGCACGATATCCGTGGCCATCTGTAAAGTATTTTCGTTATAGATCAATATCGTATCCGCAGAGATCATGCCTGAGTCCGCCACAGTCAAACCAAACTCACCCACCAACGTGCCATCGCCATGGATGGTATTAGCTGGGGTATACAGCCCATAGCCAAACGGAATCTGAAAAGCGGTAAAGCAATACAGATCAGCCTCCAAATGCCGCCCGATCACGATATAGCCCCCACACTCACGGGTCAGCGGGATATGGATATGCGGAAACTCATGCGTCTCCAAAAACATCCCACCGCCGCCTTGCTCTTGCATCAGGTAGTCTTTTTTATAGAAAGCGGTATAGTCATATTTCATCATGACGATATCGACTTTCTCCGTGCGCACGGTGAAGGGCTTTTTATTCTCAATCAGCTCTAAACCATAAAACTTGACGTTCTCTGGCGTCGCCATGATCGTCGGGATCGCAAAACCATCGGGTACCAACAGCGCACCCATACTGCCAAAGACATTAGCACTGCCACCTGCCACCACGCGGATATTGGCTTTAAGCGCCTCGGTCGTGGTGTACCACACCGCACGGACTCGCACCATCGGCGGAATATCTTCGACCCACGGCGTCATGCCTTGCAGCGCGTCATGATCAATGACCCAGTTCGACACGCCTTGCTCGATGAAGCACATGCCGGCATCGGTGCTCAGTGCGACTTTATTCTTATCAGGTTGGCCATCTTTAATCGCAAAACGCGTGATATCAACGCTTTTCACCACTGCGTCGGTCAGCAGGGTTCTTTTAAAATATATGGGAAAGTTAAATGAGTCACTCATCATCCTCTCCTTGAAATAGATGTGATCGCGGACAGTGCTGGTATGTGTGCACGATAGCTCAATTTATGGTATTTATAAGCACAGTAAATGAGAACACAGTGTTCTGGAGGTCAGAACAATCATGGACAAACATATCCGCCATATGTTGTTTTTTATGGAAATTGTCGAATCGGGCAGTATCAGCGCTGCGGCAGCACGGCTGGGCATTTCAAAATCGGTGGTCAGTCAGCACTTAAAGGTGTTGGAGACGGAACTCGGACTGACCTTACTGACCCGCAGTACCCGCCAGCAATCCCTGACTTCGACCGGACAGCAGTTCTACAAACGCTGTCGTGAGATGCACGATGTGCTCTATCAGGCATGGCAGGAAGCACGCGATCATCAGCAGTTGGCGATGGGTGCCTTGCGCATCAGTGCGCCGCATGCGCTGATCGGTCCGATCGTGGCACCCGCCATCGGTGACTTGGTGTCTGCGAATGCGGGCATCACGCCCTTTTTGATCGGTAATGATAATCGCGCCAATCTGATCGAGGACAAGATTGACCTTGCGATTCGTGTCGGCAAGATGCCGTCGAGTGAGTACAAGCAAAAGAAGATCGGTGGTTTTTTTGATGTGCTCTGTGCTAGTCCTGAATACCTGAAGAAACACGATGTCTCACCTGAGCAGATGCTGGCGGCGCACTTGTCCATGCAGCAGGTGGATTATGTCGCCAATAGCTGGCAGGGCACGCTGATCACCCATGGCCTTAAAGCCAAGCAGACCAATGATGTGATCAAGCTGTCCTTTACGGCCAACCGCCAGTGCAATTCACTGCCTGCGGTGGTGGCGATGGCACGTGCGGGCTGTGGCTTTGCCTTTATCCCTGACTTCGTGTTTCGGCCCTATGCGCAAAGCGGTGAGTTGGTAGAGGTCTTCCCAGACTATGTCTGTGAGTATGCGCCGGTGTATGCGGTGTATGCTTATAAAGGTCAACCGCCGACTTTGGTGAGGTTGGCGATTGAGGCGATTAAGGGGAAGTTGGGAGAGTCGATGGGGTGAGGGTGATGCACGCTCCTCCATACTCACCAACAATTGAATTAGGAGTTCATCATATAATTCGTCTTGATCGAATTAAGTTTTCGCGTAAGTAATAGGCACGAGCAGAAGCAGTTTCTATCACTGCATCCAAAAGAACCAGACAAGAATCATGAGCTTTCTTAGTCAAAGCACCTGTCTGGTCGACCTGAAGAAAGTACTGTAGTGAATGCTCTAAGTAAAATGGTGTATCGATAGCAGACAAAAGATAAATATTTTTTTGCTTTTTCTGAATACTAGAGAGAATCGTTAAAGCATCATTAAAGAATATCTGAGGAAAATAATACATTAATCGTGCTAATGAGCCGAAGACATACGGATTTCTTTCTACATTAATAGCAAAATCTAAAATCAAATCTTTGCCAAATAAAATATGCTGAAAATCGAGATCATTTTTTTGCCAAGGAGTATGAAAGTGAAGAAAATCACAAACAAGTTTTTTTCTATCATAAGCACTACGAGAGTTAGATAAAGTGCTCTCTGAAATGGCAATTTTTTGAATTGTTGGAGAAAGTAATTTCCAAAATTTCCAATATAGGCTCGTTTTTCCTTCAGGGGCACATGCCGCAGCAAAAAAAATTAGAATTGAACTAACAAAATTAGGAGCGGCATTGCATGCAGGCTTCAAAACATCCATATATTGTTCAAAGTCCCCTTCCAAATGAAGCAAATGCTGTATGAAAATATTTTTGAATAATGAGCAATCTCTATGATCGATCTCATAACGTTCTTCTCTATTGGAATGTCTTTCTCTTCTATAGAGTTCATCATTAACAAATAGCGTAAAATATTGTTTTATCAAAATCACATGATCTTCAAGTATTGAACCATAAGGAATCATTAGACTTGAGGTCAGCAAATACCAACTACTATAATTAACTGGGTTTATTTGATCTAATTCACAATCCAATTGACCCGATGCAAAACGGTCTTTAAAGAATTCTCGCTTATTTTGAAGATCAAGCTTTTCAACCTCTCGTTCCTCTTTGTCAAGAACATGTAGTTTACGCCAGCAGATTTCATTTACACGCTCAAATTTCGCATATTGAAGAGCACCGATAATGTATAAGCTTGCATAATGAGCATTACGTGTCCATAACTCTTTACGAATACCTTCCGCCGCATTGTGTCGCACACTTTTAGAGGGATGTGTGAGTGCAAGAACAATGACCTTATTTACGTAAAATTTCTCCTCTTCACTATTAACAAAGTCAAATAAAATGGGCAAACAAGATGCTGCTGCTGCAGAACCATCATGGTCGGTAACATCCATCATTCCAGCACGATCTAGACTGTTCACTTTAGCCAAAACAGCCTCAATGACATTAGCTGTACACCACTCTAAGTCATCCTCATTTAACTCGCTCGCATAATCACGCAAAAATACTGCAGAAGCTCTATTAATTCCCCCATAATACATTGCGACTATTTCTTCACTAGTACCAGATCTAGCAATAGCATCTAATGCTTGAGCTTCATTAAATGCCTCACGCCAAGTTTTATAAGAACTACTGACGTCTTCATTAGAAAAAGTTTTTTTAGACCAAATAGATAACAATGCAAAGCGATTCATCAAATCATGCTCATTCTGATTTTTTTGTTGAATATCTTGCAAGTCGGGCTCAATCTTTTTAGGTTCGATTCTTATAGCTTGATTCTGCTCATCCACCACATATTCGCAATTACGAGTGTCGATTCGACTTAATAGAAACCTTAGACTTTCTGTCTTAGGAGAGATCGACTGGAGTGCATCTATTGCAGATAAAGTGTTGAATGTCGTGAGAAACTGACCCACTTATAGGTAAAACTGGCATTAAAAA
>CAYJTU010000189.1:0-7258 GCA_964373105.1 uncultured Moraxellaceae bacterium
ACTGATAGAGCATAAATTTAAGCCCTAAATCCCATTGAATTTTAATAATAGGCAGTGCTTTCTTGATCAAAGCGTTGTTGCTGTCGATAGTCGACGTCCAATCCACAAATGTCCCTTTTGGATCTCGGCTAAACATCATGCTGCCACCGAGATGGATGAGGGGTAGCGGCCAGAGGATAAAGAGATAATCCATACGCCGATTGGTCTCAAGACCCGTGATTTTTTCGTGAATGACCATACCCTTAATGCGTAGCTCGCGGATGGCGCCAATGCCATTTGATGAGCCGTCAGGTGCAGCGACCACGACAGAGGTTCGATCAACGAGAGGAAGCTTCTCGTAGGTTTTCGGATCGGTCATCGCATTAAAAACACGCTCTGGTGAGAAAGGCATGCTAAGAGTGGCGCGTATCGTTACAGACATGATCAAAACCCTGTTTTAAAGCATAAAAGAGTATTTGCGGAGAAATCGGCTTAATATTGCGTAGTTAGTTTCATAATAGAACTTAAATGATGTGCGAGTCAAGGTCAATGGCTGAGTTTGGTCGCAAGCATAGGGATGCACGAGAACCCTTTGCGTTTAAGCAACATTCGAGCATCGCAGAAGCGGCTAAAATGGCCTGATTACAAAATCCTAAACGTAGGGTCATGCTGCTGCATAACTTTCAAGGGAGCAAAGCCATGCCAACGGTCTATACCATGATGGATTCCCCCGTCGGACAACTGACATTGGTTGCCAAGGCTACACGACTAGTTGCAATCCTGTGGGAAGATGAACGACCGAATCGTGTCCGACTTGGCGAGTTGATCGAGGATGCGCATGATCCGACCTTGCAGGAAACCCAGCGGCAATTGAGTGAGTATTTTGCGGGTGCGCGAAAGCACTTTGATCTGCCGCTCACCTTTGAAGGCACGGATTTTCAAAAAAGCGTCTGGCAGGCTTTACTCACCATCCCGTTTGGTGAGACGCGCAGTTATCGAGAGATAGCCGAGCAAATTGGCAATGTCAAAGCGGTGCGGGCTGTAGGCGCTGCCAATGGTCGCAATCCCCTGTCGATCATCGCGCCGTGTCATCGCGTGATTGGTGCATCGGGGGATCTGACGGGTTTTGCGGGTGGGCTACAAGCTAAAGAATTGCTGCTGAGGCTAGAAGGTTATGTGCCTGTGGTGCCGAGGGAATCTTTAGCGTCCAATCAGATGGGGCTGTTTTAAGCAGTTCCTATATCAAAAGCATTGCATCAAACGTACTGCCTCAAAAGTAGACGTGATGCGCAGTGATGGGCGGGCTGTCTCCCTTGGATGCTATCCATGCGAGCGCTGCGTTGAAATGCAGCGGTGCAGGCAGGGCGTAGACGTGATAGTGATCAATCGACTTGGCATCTGCATGGCTGATACTCACTTGCGGAAGCAGCTTGCCCTCAGGGTCGAGCGTCTCAAAACTGGCAAGATTCAATTGTAGCCCCAAGCCTCTCACTTTACTCACCGCTTCTTTACCCGTCCAACAGCGAACAAAAACCGCTGCCTGTACATCAGGAGCCTGTCTACTGATCGCAAGGTGATCGGCTGCTGAAAAGTGACTTTGGGCAATGCTGAGGTGGTCCAGATCCATGGCGATCTCTTCGATATCGACCCCGATAGCGCCAGCCGTACTGAAGCCCAGCAACAACCAGTCTGCGCTATGCGACAGGTTGAAACTGATACCCAGAGCATTGTGCTGATCGCTTAAAGATGGTTTGCCAAATGAGCCAGTCTTGAAAGTAATTTCGTGCGCTGCGATGCCTGTGTAGCGACTGAGCATTAAGCGCAGTATCGCCCGACTATATTGATATCGCTTGCGATGTGTATCGATACGCATGCCCAACGCGCGTTGTTGCTCATCCGCGTTTAAGTTGTCGATGGATGATGCAAATCTGCTGGCAAATGCCGAAATTGAAATCAGCCATGTCTGTACCTCGCCTTGCCTTGATAGGATCAGGGGTTGTGAGGCGTCATGGTTGAAGAGAGCAGATGCCGCGATCATCTGGGCGGGGAGTGACATGCAGACTTCTTGAGATATCGGTAGAGCCATGGGCTGGCGTTCACGGGCTAATTTGTCTGCGCATGATTATGCTTGAAATTATGCTCGAAAGATCGGGAAAAAGATCGGTATGCGAGGCTTTAAGGTGTGGAAAAATCGTAAATTGCAGGACTTTGATGGCGGGTGTCTACTGAGCGGGTATAGGTTTTGTTGAGGACGTGGGCAATGATCTTGTACATCGGGTTGATATCTGTGATCTTTGGCGAGGCATATGACGTTAAGGCATTCTCATGTACATCTTTATTCGACCGCTGATCGTATGGATTATTTGTAGTTTAAGCAGTGCAGTATGGGCTGGCGTCGCTGTGCAAGCGATTGAACCCCCTGAGGAGATCCTGCTTTGGCCTAAGCCACCAACTGGTGAAATCTTGCGCAGTGTGGTTGAGCAACAAAGTAAACACGGCGCAGTTAGCCATGTAGCAGTTCCTCGGCTGATCGTCTATCGCCCCACGCATCCTACTGGCACAGCAGTCTTGGTCATCTCAGGCGGTGGGTACAAACGCATAGAGCTCGCTAAAGAGAGCACCCCAACGAGTCAGTGGTTACAATCCCAAGGCATCACCGCGTTTGAGTTGATCTATCGGATGCCTAGCGATTGGCCTGTCACGGCTCCCTTTCAAGATGCGCAGCGGGCGATGCGCCTGATTCGTGCCAACGCGGCAAGGTATCACCTGCAAAGCAATCGGATTGGGATCTTGGGTTTTTCAGCTGGAGGGCACTTGGCGGGCATGACCGCAGTGACGACAGCAGCGCTTTATCCACCCGTCGATGCTGCTGATCACGTCTCGGCACGACCAGACTTTGCGGCCTTGATCTATCCAGTGATCACGGTTATGCCGCCCTTTGACCACACCAGTACGCGCCGTCAGTTGGTGGGCGATCATCCGACGCTTGCACAGAGCCAAGACTATTCGATCAATCTACACATCCAAGACGACACCCCGCCGACCTTCCTTGCTCAAGCGATGGATGACCCAATCTCACCGGTCGACAACAGCATGCTGATGCAAGCATCATTGCGTACCCATCAGGTCGCCAGTGAGGTACATTTGTTTCAAACCGGCGGACATGGTTGGGGGCTGGGGCGCGTAGACTCGCCAACGGCTGCTTGGCCGGCGTTGTTTTTGACTTGGCTGCGGCAAAATGGTGATCTGGTCGGTGATGAGGCCGTCGTGGTGGGTTCGCCATGACATCACATGCTAGATTCTGAGAGGTCACCCATCTGACATCTCGTGGCGTCCCCTCAGCCAATGCGACCCTGTCCATCAGTGCTTATATTCTAGAGGAACAGTCACGATCCTTTTTTATCCTTAAGCATCTGAGGTACACCGATGAGTCACACAGTTAATCTCTCTAATCAGCACGGGCGTGTTGCTATCGTTGATGGCGTACGGACGCCCTTTGCACGTATTGCGACCCACTATCGAGACCTCAGTGCCATTGATTTAGGCACCTTTGTCGTCAATGAGATCATCAAACGCAATGATTTAAAGCAAAACCAGATCGATCAATTGGTCTTTGGTATGACGGTGATGATTCCTGAAGCGCCTTTTATCGCGCGTGAAATTGCACTGGCGTGTGGTCTGGATGATGTCGATGCCTATAGCATCACGCGTGCTTGTGCGACGAGCTTTCAAACCATCGCCAGTGCGGCGGAGAGCATCCTTGCAGGCAATGCCGAAATTGTGATTGCGGGCGGCACCGACTCCACCAGTAGCGTACGTCTGCCGATGTCATCCAAATTTTCTTCGACACTGCGTGATGTTAATTTTGCCAAGACGCTGAAGGATCGGGTGCGACTGTTGTCCTCCCTGCGCCCCAAAGATATCCTGCCGCTTGAGCCGTCGATCACCGAGTTCTCCGTGGGTGAGACGATGGGTCAAAGCTGTGAAAAAATGGTCAAAAAGTGGGGCGTGACGCGTGCCGAGCAAGATGATCTGGCTTATGCCTCACACCACAATGCTGCGCGAGCGTGGAAAGCGGGCTATCTGGATGATCAAGTGATGTCGGTGGCGCTGGGCAACGGCAAGACTTTAAAAGATGACAATCTGGTACGCAAGAATCCTGAACGCAGCGCTTATGACAAGTTAAAGCCCTGCTTTGATTTCTCCGGCGCAGGTTCAGTCACCGCAGGTAATGCCAGCTCACTCACGGATGGTGCCTCTGCGGTCCTGTTGATGAGTGAAGCCAAAGCCAAAGCGCTGGGGCTCAAGCCGATAGGTTATATTCGTTCCTTTGCGTTTGCCGCCAAGACGCCGAAAGATGATCTGCTGATGGGTCCTGTGCTGGCTGCGCCGCTTGCGCTTGAGCGTGCGGGGATCAGCTTAAACGAACTCAGTCTGGTGGACATGCATGAGGCCTTTGCTGGTCAATTGGCTTGTAATCTCAAGGGGCTTGAGTCACTGGACTATGCCAAAACCACCTTGAATCGCAGCAAAGCAGTCGGCGAAGTCGACCGCAATATTCTTAACGTCAACGGTGGGTCGATTGCTTTTGGTCATCCCTTTGGTGCGACTGGCGCAAGGGTCGTCAGTCAAGCGTTGTATGAGTTAAAGCGTCGAGGCGGCGGTATTGCTCTCACCACAGCCTGTGCGGCAGGCGGCATTGGCGCTGCGATGGTGGTCGAAGCGGAATAGGGGGTGCTTAGTTCCTCTCCCTCAGGGAGAGGCTAGGTGAGGGTGCTTTTGATCGATGCTTACTTACAGCATTGGCGGTGCTTAGGAATAAACCCGTACCACCGCCAAGCGCGTAAACAGCAGCAGCGCACAGGCCATCAAAAATGCAGCAAGGGCATACACTGCACTTTGGCTGTAAACATAAATGCCCCCTGCAATCAGCGGTGTGATGGCGCGGCTCAAAGACAAGAAGCTTTGATTCGCACCTTGCAGCTTGCCTTGTTGATCCTCGCTCACTGCGGTAGACAGCATGCTGTTTAAGGTTGGTTCAAACAGCCCTTCACCCAGCGTGATACAGATGACTGCGCTGTAGATCAGCGGCATGTAATTGTCGAAAGCAGAGAGCGCAACCAATCCAAAACCCAAAATGGTCAAGCAGAGTCCGAGTTTGCCTACGGTGACTTCCGTCCAGATCTTGATTAAACGCGGTAGTAAAATCGCCCGTGACAGGATATCGCAGACCCCGATTAGCGTCAGAATCATGCCGATGCCGGCGGGACCGAGCCGATAAATATCCTTGAGGAAGATGGTGATATTGCCTTGATAGAGAAACATCGCTGAACCGAACAGCAATCCCATGAGGATGAAGGGCCGTGCTGCGCCGAGGCTCAGCACATCTTTGAAGTGGGCAAATGAGTTCAGATGGCGCCATGAAAAATGACTAGAGCGCTTTTCTGGCGCAAGGGATTCGGGCAAAACAAGCTGAGTCGCGATTGCGGCAACTATTGAGGTGCCTGCTGCGATATAGAAGGGCAGTTGCAGGGACGCGCCGCCCAGTAGTCCGCCGATGGCAGGGCCCGTGATAAAGCCGATGCCGATGGCCGCACCCATATAGCCAAACCACTTGGTGCGCTCATGGGGCTCGGTGCTGTCGGCAATATAAGCGAACAGCGTGCTCATACTGCCTGCGGTCAGACCGTCAATGATGCGTCCTAGAAATAAGACCCAAAGTGCGCCGCCGATACCCATCACGGCATAGCCTACCGCAGAGCCTAGAATACTGAAGACCAAAATCGGACGACGACCGACGCGGTCACTCAACGCGCCAAGGACCGGTGAGGCGAAGAACTGGCACACAGAGAAGACTGAGAGTAGGACGCTCAGGCCGATAACCACTTGGTCATTGGGCAGGTACTGTCCGAGCAGAAAAGGGAAGAGGGGCATGACGATCGTCAGACCCATCGCGTTAAGGACGGTCATGGCGATGACCAGCCAGAGTTTATTGTTGTTCATGGTGGGTATCCTGGGTAGGGAGTGCTGCCCTTGAAGGGTAATAAACCCCAATCAGGGGCAAGAGAATGCCGTCGACGACGCGGGTGATAAAGGCATCATCGAAAGGGCGCTCAAGTCGTACATGGCGAATGATCATGGCCTCTGCCACGTCATGGACGATGTCCGCACACTCAGCGGCTTCTAAGCCATCGCGTGCCATCGCACGAAACAGTACCTGCCGAAACGGAGAAAGATCCTGATCGTTGACATGCACTTGCAGCGCTGCCGCCAGTTCCTTGTCGTGTTTCGACGCGGCAACGAGATCATTGATCATAGCCAGATAGGGGGCTGTTGCGGTGTGACGCAACATTTCCAGCACCGCGATCAGGTCACTACGCAGTGCACCCGTATCGGGGATCGATTCGTTGCGCTGTTGATCGAAGGCATCGATGGCGGCTTTGACCAATTCCACCCGATTACGCCAGCGGCGATAGATGGTGGCTTTACTGGCATGCGCGTGCGCCGCAACGCCATCAATGGTTAAGCTCTGATAGCCTTGTGCTTGCAACAGTTCAATGGTGGCATTGAGAATCGCGACTTCACGCGGTTTGCCTCTGCTCATAATCTTCTTCATGGATCTTATGTGTACGAAACCGTACCGTACAGTTAAGCGATGAATTTGTCAATTAAATTTTGAGCAACGCGTTAAAAGGCGTCATGTCGTTCGGGTTGATCAACGACATTTGAGTCTGAGGGTAATGTTTTATCGCGATGGGGCTACAGGCTCGGCAAACAAATGTTCGGCCATAAAACTGACAAAGGCGGTCACTTTAGGCAGTGGGTGGCGACTGCTGGGCCAAAGCATTTTAAAGCTCCCCACGTCACGCATATAGTCATCCAATACACTGATCAGCGTGCCCTGATCGAGTTGCTGACGGATGGCGAAATGTGGCAAGCAGGCCAAACCAAAGCCATTTTCAGCCATGGAAATCTGCGGCTCAATCGTGTTGGTTACTGCGCTGATGGGCAGGGGTAAGTCGAGGTCTATGCCTTGTGCGTGGAGTGGCCAGCGCTCCAGCTTGCCTGTAGAGGGATATTTATGGTGGATACACGCATGGGTGATCAAGTCTTCGGGTTGACGAGGGAAACCCCTGCGGGCGTAGTAGTCTGGCGATGCGGCGATACGATGGGAAAAGGTGCCAAGGTTGCGCATCATCAATCGCGAATCACTGACCTCACCCGTGCGAATCACTGCATCAAAACCCTCATCAATCACATCCACCAATCGATCGGTAAA
>CAYJTU010000190.1:0-7254 GCA_964373105.1 uncultured Moraxellaceae bacterium
AAATTACAACAAGCACTCAGCAGCCAAGATACGCGCCAACTGCAGGAAAAAATTCCCAAAAAACTTATCCAGCATCTGGTGATTAATACTCATGCCGATCAGCAGTGGCAAGGTGCAGGAAAAAAATACCTACAGCATATTTGGCCCAAACTCTACCGCGAAATGGATCGCTATGCTTGGCTATCCTTACAAGCGCAAATCCTCAGCAAACAAAAGCAGCATCAGTACTATCAGCGCTATTTCAATCATTTTGCGTTAGAGCTCGGAGACGCGCATCAGCAAATCCGCTTTGAACTGACCCGTCATCACCTCATCGACTGGCAAGTTGAGCGGATTTGTTATCCGACGCCACAACCTGATCGTGTTTCAAATCGCTGCCCATCTTCCAAGCGATAAGCCATCAAACTCCCGCCCCAGACGCAGCCACCATCCAAAGCAATTGTGCGCGCCAATGGCGCTGCGCCTTCCAGCGCAGCCCAATGCCCAAACAACACTTTCTCAGTGCGGGGTACAGGTGTAGGACGTGTAAACCAAGGCGCATATCCTTCAGGCATCGGCGCATCCAGCCCTTCTTTAAAATCAAGCTCTAAACGACCCTCGGCATCTACTAAACGCATCCGGGTGAAGTAATTAGTGATCACACGCAGTCGCGGAGCACCAGCAAGTTGATCTGACCACTGATCCGGTTGGTTGCCAAACATATGGGCGAGATACTGATCAAGCTCAAGGAAAGTGCCACGGAGAGCAACCGCGACTTCAAAAGCCAGATGCTCTGCTTGCTCAGTGGTCCATGTATGCGGCAAACCCGCATGCGTTAACACATAATCAGGGTTCGGTCGCAATAGCAGAGGTTGTTTACGTAGCCAGTTCAACAATACCGAGGCATCTGGTGCATCGAAGATCGGCGCAGTCCGGTCATTTTTTTTGAGCTTGTTAAACCCACGCCAGACCGCCAATAAATTAAGATCATGATTGCCTAGGACCGTATGGGCAACGCCAGACTCGCACAGTTGCTTCACGAGTCGCAACGTGGCCAGTGAATCCTCGCCACGCGCGACCAGATCACCGGCAAACCAGAGATGATCGTGTTTTTCATCAAAATTGATTTCTTTAAGCAATGCTTGGGTCGCAGTAAAACAGCCTTGCAGATCACCGATCACATAGTTATAACGCACGGGCATTACTGATTATTCCCATCAGCAGAGTCGATATCACCATCTGACTCAGCGTTTTGCACACCTTGCGGATTTTGCGAGCCATGTTCATCGACATAGTCCGCCAAGGCTACAAAATCAAAAATACTAAAGGTTTCTGGACGCGCCATAGGACTGATGCCGAGTTGGGCAAAGCCCACCTCATCGACCTGACCTTTCAAGGTATTGCGCAAGGTCTTCCGGCGTTGATTGAAAACTTGGGATACCAGTGCGGCAAGGATCTTTTCATTGCGTGCTTGCACAGGCTTAACGGCATATGGCTCTAAACGAAATACAGCACTGGTGACCTTAGGCGGTGGATTAAACGCACCCGGTGGTACCTCAAATAAGAAAGTCGGCTTGCAGTAATATTGGATCATGACCGATAGACGCCCAAAATCTTTGCTGGTTGGCGAGGCGACGATGCGATCAACCACTTCTTTTTGGAGCATGAAGTGCATATCCTTCACCTGAGCGCCATAGCGAATCAGATGAAAGAGCAATGGGGTTGAGATGTTATACGGCAAATTGCCCACGACACGCAGCGGTTGATCCAGCTTGATGATATCGGCAAAATCAAAACGCAGTGCATCGCCTTCGACGATCGTCAAATGCTGTGGATGGCCCATCCGCGCTGGCAAGGTTGCCGCAAGGTCGCGGTCAAGCTCCAGAACGGTGAGGTGTTCGGAAGCGGCCAGTAACGGCGCAGTCAACGCACCCATGCCCGGTCCGATCTCCACGAGATTATCGCCGAGTCGCGGTGCAACTGCCTGTACGATACGCCCAATAACGCGTTGATCATGCAAGAAGTTCTGTCCAAAACGCTTGCGTGCTTTATGACCTTTTAGTTCAGGTTCAGCGAATAGCAAAGCATCGCTATCAAAAGCATCGTTTTCGGACATAAGGGATCTCAAGGTATATTGAATATTTACAAGCTGTATATTCTATAGAAATAGGACAGGAAATGGGGGGCTATTCGGATAAACAAATTTTGAGTGCTTGCATCTACCTCTAGTGATGAGCACTCGCCAGATCATTCGCCAACTGCACAGCCACTATCAAACTTCCCGCTTCTGCACGCCCTGTACCCGCCAGATCAAGCGCAGTGCCATGATCGACCGAGGTGCGGATAAACGGTAAACCCAAGGTAATATTAACCGCCTCGCCAAAACCGAGTGCCTTGAGCACAGGTAAACCTTGATCGTGGTACATCGCAAGCACCGCATCAGCACCCTTTAAATGCCTTGGCGTAAATAGGGTATCCGCGGGCAAGGCATGTCCAACATCGACGCCTTGCGCACGGAACTGAGCAAGGACGGGCTCGATCACCTCAATCTCCTCCCGACCCAAATAGCCCCCTTCACCAGCATGCGGATTGAGCCCACACACCAAGATTTTTGGCGCTTCAATTGCAAATTTTGTGCGTAGGTCATGAATCAAAATCGTCAGGATTTGAGTCAGTAGCTCTGGTGTAATCGCACCGGGCACAGCTCGCAGCGGTAAATGCGTGGTCGCAAGCGCCACACGTAGGGTACGCGTCGCCAGCATCATGACCACTTTGGCCACACCCGCGCGTTCTTGAAAGTATTCAGTGTGACCACTAAACGCGATACCCGCTTCATTTATCACCGACTTCTGCACGGGCGCAGTCACTACCCCTGCCGCCCGCCCTTGCAGACAGGCATCAGCCGCAACCGAAAGTTGCTCTAGCACATAGGGGGCATTTAAAGGGTTCAACTGCCCATCCACCACCGATACGCGCAAAGGGACTGGACGGATGTACAGACTGCCTATCGGTGCAGGGATTTCTTGCCCCATGTAGTCAATCAAGCTCACGCTTAAACCAAGCTTGCGCGCACGGCGCAGCATTAAAGCTGGATCAGCAAGCACGACGACAGGACGATCAATGCGCTGCCCAAAGGGAAGCGCTGCAAGCGCTAAAGTGATATCAATCCCTATACCAGCTGGCTCACCAGTGGTCAGGTACAGCGGTAAAACTGGCTTCGTCATTTATGCTCTCGTCACCACGGACATTCAATATCCGCATTATAACGCGAGATAACCATCAATAAATTGATTGAAACGGCACTATCCTACAAAAGAAATCGGTAATTCCGCATAAAATTGGTTGTCAACTCACCAATAGTTCCCTATAATTCGCGGTCTGTTTTGAGAGCCCCGTAAACTCTCACACACACCTTATAAAGGCATTCATGCAATGAAAACTATCAGCGCAAAGCCAGAAAACGTCACACGCGACTGGTTTGTCGTCGACGCAAACGGCAAAACACTCGGTCGCATCGCGACTGAAATCGCGAGTCGTCTGCGCGGCAAGCACAAACCTAGCTATACACCGCACGTGGATACTGGTGATTACATCATCGTTATCAATGCGGACAAAGTACAAGTTACTGGCAAAAAAGCTCAGGACAAAATGTACTATCGCCACAGTGAATTCCCAGGCGGCTTGAAAGAAACCAACTTCACCAAGTTGATCGCTCATAAGCCTACTGATGTACTTCATCGTGCAATTAAGGGCATGCTTCCTAAAGGTCCTCTTGGCTTTGCCATGATCACCAAATTGAAGCTATATGCTGGTGCAACTCACCCGCATGAAGCACAACAACCACAAGTTCTGGAACTGTAAGCCATGACTACACAACGTAATTACGGCACTGGTCGCCGCAAGACCGCTACCGCTCGTGTGTTCCTGTCTCCAGGTTCAGGCGCGTTGACCATCAACAATAAAACGCTCGATCAGTATTTTGCACGTGAAACGTCACGCATGATCGTTCGTCAGCCACTTGAGTTGGTTGATGGCATCGCAAAATACGACATTTTCGTCACCGTAAAAGGCGGCGGCATGAGCGGTCAAGCGGGTGCAATTCGTCACGGGATTACTCGTGCATTGTACGCATCTGACGAAACGTTGAAATCTGCACTGCGTCAAGCTGGTTTTGTGACCCGTGATGCGCGTGAAGTTGAACGTAAGAAAATCGGTCTGCGCAAAGCGCGTAAACGTCCTCAATACTCAAAACGTTAATATTCTCAAATTATCGTTTTGGTTATTCCACAAACCCCGACACTGTTCGGGGTTTGTTGTTTTAGAGCGCAGCCCATATAACAAAGCCCACCACTTACGCCGAACCTCCGACACTCATCAAGCATAGCTTTCAGAATCATTTATACTTAACATTGAGATTCATATATATGCATCAAATCTGCCCGATTTTTGCATATCCGGTTATGTCGTCATTTTCAAAGTTCAGGTTGAGTGGTCATGTGCCGTAGGAGTGTTGTATGAGTCGCGATCCAGAAGCCGAAATCGTCAATGTCAGTCGGCGTCGCATGCTCATTGGAACCACGGCAGCCATGGGCGCTGTTGGCGTAGTTGCCGCATTGAGCCCTTTTGTCGAGTCATGGAACCCCAGCGCCCGTGCACGCGCCGACAGTGCACCCGTCTCTCAAGATATTAGTGCCCTCGCAGCGGGTCAAATGATCGTGATGGAGTGGCAGAAAAAACCCATTTTTGTCGTGCGCCGCACCGATGATATGCTCTATAACCTCTCAATCAATGATCCAATACTCCGCGACCCAGACTCCTCCGATTCCAAGCAACCCGACTATGCCAAGAACGAGCATCGCTCACGCGATCCACACATCCTCGTCATGGTTGCGGTCTGTACCCATCTCGGTTGCGCCCCGAATTATCGCCCAGAGATCGGCGTACCCGAACTGAGCACTGACTGGGTCGGTGGTTTTTTCTGCGCCTGTCATGGCTCTAAATATGATTTAGCCGGTCGCGTCTTTCAGAATGTTCCCGCCCCGCGCAATATGGAAATTCCCAAGCATAAATTGGTTGGCACGATTCTGACCATTGGTGAGGATGCATGATGACGGACCCTCAAAAAAAACCGCCTCAAAAAAGCCGTAGTCGCAGAATCTTGTCATGGATTGATGCTCGCTTTCCCCTGACGTCCACCTACAAAAAACACATGTCCCAGTACTATGTCCCAAAGAATCTCAATATTTGGTATATCTTTGGCGTGCTCTCGATGATGATGCTGGTCAATCAGCTGATTACGGGTATTTGGTTGACCATGATGTACAACCCCAGCGCTACAGGGGCCTTTGATTCGATTGAATACATCATGCGCGATGTTGATGCGGGGTGGCTGATTCGTTATATGCACTCCACCGGCGCCTCCATGTTGTTTATCGCCATGTATTTACATATGTTTCGTGGACTGTTGTACGGCTCATACCAAAAACCACGCGAACTGGTCTGGTTTATCGGCATGGGGCTGTTTGTCTGCCTGATGGCGGAAGGATTCTTTGGCTATTTACTGCCCTGGGGCAATATGTCCTACTGGGGCGCACAGGTGATTTTAAATCTACCAGCAGCAGTCCCTGCAGTGGGTGATTCGCTGTCAACTTGGGTTCGCGGTGACTTTACAGTCTCTGGCATTACGCTGAATCGCTTCTTTGCCCTCCACGTTGTTGCATTACCGCTGTTGCTATTGATCCTCCTGATGATGCATATCATCGCTTTGCACCATGTCGGTTCCAATAATCCTGATGGCATTGAGATCAAAAAACTCAAGGATAAAAAAGGCATTCCGCTCGATGGTATCCCTTTTCACCCCTACTACACGGTGCACGATCTGGTCGGTGTGGTGGTGTTTTTGATTCTCTTTTTTAGTATCGTATTCTTCTTCCCAACAGGTGGCGGCTACTTCCTCGAGTCGGCGAACTTTGAACCTGCTAATGCGTTAAAAACGCCGGCTCATATTGCACCTGTCTGGTACTTCACGCCCTACTATGCAATTCTGCGTGCGGTGCCCGATCAACTGGGCGGTGTGGTTGCATTAGCAAGTGCGGTGGCGATCCCATTCCTACTGCCCATCTTAGACCGCTCTCCCGTAAAATCTATGCGTTATAAAGGGCGGTTGTCGCGAATTGCATTAGGTCTTTTTGTGGTGAGTTTTTTCGTTCTAGGCATCCTTGGCATGACAGCCGCCGATCATCCGATCATTCCATTCATAGACAATCAGTTGCTCGCGCAGTTCTTTACACTGTTGTATTTCCTCTATTTCCTACTTATGCCTTTTTATACCGCATTTGAAAACTATCAAGTCCCGCCTGATCGCGTAACAGGAGGTCGGAAATGAGCATACGACCCCTTAAAACGGCTGGGCTTCCTATACTGACGCTTTGCGGACTGCTCTATCTGATGAGTAGCACAGCTCATGCAGAGAACTGCGGCACAGAGGCGACACCTGACCCTGCACATCCCAACCAAGTGACTCATCATTGCCTATCGGCACCGATCGATATCACCAATCAAGCCTCGCTACAACGCGGTGCTGATCTGTTTATGAATAGCTGTGTCAGTTGCCACTCGTTGAAATACCTACGATTCGAGCGCATGGCAGCGGATCTGGCTCTCACGCCCGAGCAAGTCAAAAAGTATATGGCAATCACCAACGCTAAAATTTACGATGGGATTGATACCAAGACTGATCCTGAGATGCAGAAAAAAGCCTTCGGTGTCGCCCCACCCGATTTGACCTTAGCGGCGCGCGCGCATAGCCCCGATTGGATTTACACCTATTTGCTGGGCTTCTATCCCGATAGCAAACGACCACTGGGCTTTAATAACACGGTGATTAAAGATGTCGCGATGCCTAATGTGCTTGCCGGTTTGCATCAAGAGCTTGGCGATCAAGCGTTTGCGGGACGTGTCGGTGACTTGGTGAATTTTTTAAACTATGCGGCAGAGCCGAAGCAACGTATCCGCAAAATTTATGGCATCTTTGTGATTGGCTTCTTGCTTCTATTTCTGATCCCCGTGTATCTGCTCCAAAGAGAGTATTGGAAGGATGTGAAATAGCTGAAAGGATTGAAATAACAGCGTCGCTCTCAAGCCTAAAAGAGTGATATCAAAACGGAGCTCTTTCTTACGATTAGCGACTATTAGTCTAGTCGCTAATCAAATCACATCTTTATCCGCAAGCTTAATTTTCCCAGCAGCAATGGCTTTCATAAACACGGCATAGTC
>CAYJTU010000191.1:0-7185 GCA_964373105.1 uncultured Moraxellaceae bacterium
GGACCTCCCCTGTCCACCGCTTCACCGCACGGGTGAATGCACTTTGCTCGGAATAGCCCAAACGTAGCGCAATTTCAAACAAAGGCAGTTTCTCATTTTTGATGTATTGCTTAAATAAATCGAGTTTGACGCTTGCAAGCATCTCTTGAAACTTGATGTCATGCTGATTGAGTTTGCGCTGTAAGGTACGCGCCGAGGTATTCATTCTCTCGGCAATATGCGCAAGCGATGCATCTTCTTGGTTTTCAATGATATTGCTGAGTAGGGACTTCAATTGAATTTCAAACTGGTCACTGGGCAATGTGTTGAGTAACGATTGAGCATGGCCCTCCAAGATGTGCAGTAAATGGGTATCACGATTCTGCAGTGCGATATCCAGATATTCCGCTGGAAATTCAACAATTGTGCGGATGCCCCCAAAACTCACAGGACAATGAAAAAAATCTTCGTAGGGTGATTTATCGACCGGTGCAGGGTTAATAAAATTGACCTTGGTCGGGTAGATGGCAGAATTTGAAATGGTTTGAATCATAGTGGTAAAGGCTGAAATGGCCGTCTCATCGGCGAGCTGGCCTGGCGCGGTATGCTCGCTGCCCCAACTGATGGAAACCCGGGATTTTTCATGATGGTTTTCAATTGCGATAGATAGTGAGTTGACGTCATAGATTAAGCGTGCAAACCGTTCAAAAACAGAGACGAGCTCGCCGATGCTGCTGCAAGACAGCCCCAGATAACCGACAATCCCGCTGTGTGCTGCTTTGATTTGCTGCCCAATCAATAAGCCAACTGCGGGAACTGGCGTTAAGATTGAAATCTCATAGAGCAGGCTAATCCACTCACTAATCGCAACCCGATCGCTTTGTTGATACTTTGCGAGTTTTAGTCTGAATAGGGGCGAATGGACTTTTTTTGCATCTAAATAATCAATCAGCATGCCGATAAGTGTGCTGTTCACATACAGTGAAGTATTCATCATTGACGCTCTATATTCCGTGATTGGCATCTTCTTCAAAAACTATAAAGTGATTGGCGTGAAATGTCAAAAATATGGCGATGAGCGATCAAGTCCAGCTTTTAATTTATGCCAATATGGCGTTAATTCGTTTGATATAGAGTTAGCACGCCATGTTAGGAATTCCTGTTGCGTTATTTTTTGCCAATGGCATTGAGTGGTACATGCATAAGTATGCACTTCACGGCACCCCGCAAACGGGTGGGGGGAGGAAGTCGTTTTATAATCTAGGCATGAAGAATCATTGGACCCACCATCGCCGTGTCCGCCTCGCGAAGTATCGTGATGATGAGCTCTATTTGCATCCTTTGGAAAACGATGCGGGTCGTAATGAAATCAAAGGGGTTATCTTTCTTGCAGGGCTGACGACCTTTGTGTTTCCGATTGCGCCGTTCTTTACTCTCACTTCGTACTATTGTGGCTGGAATTACTACAATACGCACCGAAAGTCTCATCTGGATCCCGCTTGGGGGAAAAAGAAGATTCCTTGGCACTATGATCACCATATGAATACCAACCAAGACGCCAACTGGTGTGTGACTAAACCGTGGTTTGATTATTTGATGGGTACGCGGGTGATTTCATCGGCTGATTTGCAGGAGTCTAATCCGCTCGGGATTAAGCTACCGCGTGTGATCGAGCAGCGCTTAAATGAATGGGCACGTCGCTATGCACCGCAGGCTTTTGCCAGACTCGATGCCAATATGCGTGATGAAGAATCCAGACGCCTAAAGGGCCTAGAGGATCTGATGCCTTCAGATTCAGTCATGAAGTAGGTGTTGCGTTAAGCATGGGTTGGCATTAATTCCTATAGTCTGTATGAAAACAAAAACTTATCCCCAAAAGTTGGGGATAAGGATGTGAATGAGAATTGGATAACTGAAAATAAAAATATAAAAATTAAATACTTACTTTGTTTTGATTCCATAAAATTCAATTTGAAAATAATGATCTTTTAAAAGTACTCCAGCCACGTTCCCCAGTTAGCCAAACGGCAAGTTATTTAAAATCAAGTAATGTCAAAAAATTGACACATATGATCTGCATAATCTCCGGGTTTCTACATATTCCCTACACCTATCGTCAATGAAACATACAGGTTTTTTTGAATTTAAGCCCATTTTTTAGCCAGGAAGCAATCATGTCTCAGCAATATTCCCATGACGAAGATTCAAATACGTCAGATAACGACAACATCAATGAAATGATCACTCAACGTCTGATTAGCCGCCGGAGCTTACTACAAACTGGAGCTACTATTGCCGCTGTGAGTGGTATGGGGTTGAGTTTGAGTGCTTGTGGTTCAGATGATGACGATCAGGCACCTATTGCTCCTATTACAGCAGATCAACCACTCAAGACCCTTGCATTTACCAGTGTCGCAAAATCAACGAAAGACTTGGTTAGCATTCCAGCAGGATATAGCTATAGCGTTATTGTGGCCTTGGGTGATCCTCTTATCCCTGGCACATCCGCTTATAAAAATGATGGTACCGATACTGACTTTGATAAACGCTCAGGTGATCATCATGATGGTATGGAGTGGTTTGGTTTAGATGCAGGTGGTGCGGCATCTGCATCTGCGGTTGATCGCGGATTGCTCGCTATGAACCATGAAGCCACAAGCCAAGAAAAAATCAGTTCTACATTTCTACACGCGGATGGCGGAACGAACACGCTACCGCGTCCAGCTTCTGAAGTAGATAAAGAAATTCCGATTCATGGTCTCGCTGTTGTTGAAGTCAAAAAAACAGGTGCTGCTTGGGCTTCCGTTCTGAGTTCAGCTCTGAACTTCCGTGTTACACCACAGACAGAAGTAGAGCTTGCAGGTCCAGTGCGTGGTAATGCACTCGCAGTGACGAAGTTTTCTACAGATGGTACGAAATCTCGTGGGACGTTGAATAACTGTGGTACAGGAAAAACCCCTTGGGGCACCTTCTTGACTGGAGAAGAAAACTGGGCGGGTTATTTTTTCCGTGCAGCTGGTGATGATGCTGTGCGTAATGATAAATCGGTTGTTTCACTTGCGCGCTATGGTCGCGGTGAAGGTGCTTCTCGCCACGGTTGGGAATCCGCAGGTAGCGATGATAAGTACCAACGTTGGAATCTTTCCCAAGTGGGTAGTGCAGCGAACAGTGACTATCGTAACGAGCTGAATACTTTTGGTTATATCGTCGAAATGGATGCGTACAACAAAACGAGCAAACTCAGAAAACGCACAGCGTTGGGCCGTTTTGCACATGAAAGTGCATCGTTTGGCATCCCGGTCGTCGGCCAACCATTAGCGGTTTATATGGGTGATGACTCACGTAACGAATACATGTATAAATTCGTATCGACCGCATTGTGGTCTGCTGCTGATGCGACACCAACTGATCGCTTAGCAATTGGTGACAAATATCTGAATGACGGCAAACTCTATGTGGCGAAATTCAGTGCAGACGGCTCAGGTAGCTGGGTTGAGTTGTCTTTAAGCAATAGCGCAATCTCTGGTTATAGTAAGTATCGCTTTGCAGATCTGGCTGATATTTGTGTCAATACTCGTCTTGCCGCAGACGCTGTCGGCGCAACCAAAATGGATCGTCCAGAGTGGGGCGGTGTGAATCCACTTACAGGTGAGATCTATCAGACTCTGACTAATAACAGTAACCGTACAGTCAGTCCAACTAGTTCATCACAGTCAGCACCTGATGGTCCTAACCCACGTGTTTACACGGACCTCAAAGGAACAACAGAACAAAAAGGCAATCCAAACGGTCATATCCTCCGTGTGAAAGAAGTATCAGGTAACGCGTCTACTTCGTTCCGTTGGGATGTGTACTTGTTCGGTGCTGAAGCGGGCGCAGACACGACCAAAGTGAATATGTCCAAACTCAGCGCTGATCAAGACTTTTCAAGCCCTGATGGCATTGCATTTAGTGGTAATACCGGACTGTGCTGGATTCAAACTGATGATGGTGCCTATACGGATGTCTCTAACTGCATGATGTTGGCTGCGATTCCGGGTACTGTTGGCGATGGTTCAGTCCAAACATTGAGCTATACCAAAACAGACGGTTCACCACTATCTGTCGTCACGTCAGTGGGCGCTGCACCTGCTGCTGACAAGCTGAAGCGTTTCTTGGTTGGTCCAATTGATTGTGAAATCACTGGTTTCTGTGAAACCCCAGATGGTAAGGCAATCTTCATCAATATCCAGCATCCCGGTGAAACAACGAAGCTTGCGAATGTGAATACGCCTGAAAAATACCTGAGCCAATGGCCAAGTAATGCGGGTTACGGCGCAGGAAAACGTCCACGTTCTGCAACTATCGTCATCACCAAGAATGATGGCGGCAGAATTGGTACTTAATGGACTGATGGCAGCATTAAGCATTAATCATTAGTTCTTCTGTAAAAAAGTCAGCCATTCGGCTGACTTTTTTACGTTTACAAGATACTCTGATCACGGTATTCCGCTGCTTTTTGATTTTGATTAAAAACGTATTTAATGTCTTTATAAGACGTTATGAATTTCTTCCCCAGCCACAGGTAAGACATGTCTGATCTCTATCTTAAGTCCATTTCACAGTATCCTTTAAAGTCCGCTCAAGGTTTTTCTTTAACGACAGCACAGGTGAATCCTTTCGGTTTAGAGCAGGATCGTCGTTGGGTGCTTGTTGATGCACAGGGTAAGTTTTTAAGTCAGCGCAGTTGCGCAGCTATGGGGGGAATACAGGTCTCCTCCGTGCAAGATCAACAGCTCACACTGACCTTTGAAGGACAAACTTATATCGCTTACGCAAATCGAGATGATTTGGTGACGGTGATTGTATGGAGTGACACGGTTACAGATTGTTGGGGGGTACAGGAGTATATCAATCAGTGGTTGTCGTTGGCATTGGGGTTAGCTGTGCGACTCGTCTATTTCCCTGATCATGCGACTCGCGTGGTGGATGAAGACTTTGCTGGAGTCGGGTATAGAACAGCATTTTCTGATGG
The DNA here is from genome assembly GCA_964373105.1 of uncultured Moraxellaceae bacterium. Taxonomy (GTDB): domain Bacteria; phylum Pseudomonadota; class Gammaproteobacteria; order Pseudomonadales; family Moraxellaceae; genus Aquirhabdus. The sequence goes on from CAYJTU010000191.1 coordinate 4,994, forward strand.
TTATCCTTTATTAATCATTAGTCAAAGTTCATTGGATGAATTGGGCCGACTATGGGGGACCTCAATCGATCCCCGACGTTTTCGCGCCAATTTGATCATTGGCGGTGACTGTGAGCCTTTTGCTGAAGATCAATGGCGGCAAGTGACCGTTGGCGATGTGGTCTTTGATCTGGTGAAACCATGCTCACGTTGCGTGATTCCAAGCCTGGATCCAGACACTCATCGACAGACGGATGGTTTTTTGAGATTTCTAGCCAGCCATCGGCGCAAAGCAGACGGAAAGACTTATCTTGGTCAAAATGCAGTTTTGGCACGTCATCAGCCCGCTAATCTTCAGAATAATGGCTATCATGAAAATATAGGTACTGAAAGTCATAGACAAAGTATTGCTGAAAATGCGCGATTACTGCACACTAAAAAAGAGTATGGAAACGTGTCGTTAGAATCTGGGCTTAGGGATCATGCTGGACTCACTGTTACAGTGGGTCAGACCGTGACCGTACGGATTGAGTCCGCTTAAGTGGCTATCGGTATTGTTGGATATTTTGGATGAGCATGACGCTTTTGATGAGTGCTGCTCATATGATTCTTTTTCATGGGATATAAAAGAAGCATCGTATGACAAATGCGGGTTATTGGATTATCGGGTTAGTCGCGGTATTTATGTTCGGCACCTTTATGAGTGCTCGAATCAGTCCGCGTGAGAAAGCGCTTGGCAATATGCGTGAGCGAGCAAAAAAAATGGCTTTCATCCCGCGCTTAATTCCGGCACCACTATGGATCGAACATACGACTTATTCAGGAAAGCCCGGTGGTATGGTGGCTTACTATAGTATTGTGTTGTCTGATGCGAAGCATGCCTTGGTTCAGGCTTTGGTGGTTGATGGACATTTAAATGTGTTAAAAGGTGAGCCAATCTTGCAAGGTGAACCAATCGGTAGTAATTTAAAAGGCATACAAGCACTTGAAATTCAATCGAATAGTGCAGGGTTTTATTGGGATGAAGAAGCGGATTTAAGTGGTGAGCAACTTGAATCTATGAAAAACGCCCTCATTTCTTTTGCGGATCGGATGAAGCCACCTGTCAGAAGCTTCACATCCGTTGATTAATTGCTTTTGAGTCTTTCGTTGCAATTTACAGCGCAGATCGTCTGTGAATCATTTTTTATTTATTGGAATATTCCATAATGGCTACCCGTCCACGCTCGACTACTACCAACACGATTAAAGCGGGTCGGCGTACTAGCCCTAAAGTGGCTACAGCGAAGACAACGCCAGCAAAACGTGCCAAAAGCGATGATGACACTGTAGATATACCTGAAAAAAGAACGACCAAAGCACGTGCTTTAGTTATCGTCGAGTCACCTGCAAAAGCGAAAACGATTAATAAATACTTGGGCAGCGATTATATCGTGAAGTCCAGTATTGGTCATGTGCGTGATTTGCCCGTAAGCGGTGGGGGTGTGAAGGCGGCAGCGGTTAAAGTCGATGCTAAAGCCAAAGCAAAGCTGACGGATGAACAGAAAGCGCTGGAAAAAGAGACCAAATCACGCGCGGCATTGATCAATCGCATGGGTGTTGATCCTGAGCATGATTGGCAGGCGCATTACGAGGTACTCCCAGGTAAAGAACATGTGGTCAGTGAACTCCAAAAGATCGCAGCCCAAGTTGATGAAATCTATCTCGCAACCGACTTGGACAGAGAGGGAGAGGCGATTGCTTGGCACTTGCAGCAAGTGATTGGTGGTAGCCCGGATAAGTATAAGCGTGTGGTGTTCAATGAAATTACTAAGAACGCGATTCAAGCGGCGTTTAAAGAACCAGGTCGCTTGGATCTCGATAAGGTCAATGCGCAGCAAGCACGGCGCTTTCTAGACCGCGTCGTAGGCTATATGGTCTCTCCTTTATTATGGGAGAAAATTGCGCGTGGTTTGTCTGCAGGACGGGTGCAGTCTGTCGCTGTAAAACTGGTCGTGGAGCGGGAGCGCGAGATTCGTGCTTTTATTCCTGAAGAATACTGGGAAGTCTTTGCGGATACGTTGTACAGCGAGAAAGGCAAAGTCCCGATTCGTTTAGAGGCGGTTAAGCAGGCTGGGGTGACGCTCAAACTTAAAAACAAAGCTGAAACGGATGCGGTAGTGGCCAAGATCACGCCCGCGGCCCTCATCCGCCGCGCGCGGCTCAAGGTCGTC
>CAYJTU010000192.1:0-6266 GCA_964373105.1 uncultured Moraxellaceae bacterium
GATGCTGTGCCCTGTGTGGTGATGGCAAAAGAATCCAGTCTGGCTTCAGGATCGGCCAATACAGACTCGATAAAAGTTTGGAAATTTTCCAGCATCCGCTCAATGCTTGCTGGCTGATACAAGGATGTGGCATATCGCCACTGTGCCATCAGGCGTGTGCCATTGACTTGAAAACGCACATTCAAATCATTTGCCGATCCGCGTTGGGTGGCAATAAACTCTTGCTGAATATGGCGATAAGCGGCACCACGCTCTCGCACGGGTACAAAAGTAAACATCTGCTGGAAGAGCGGCGCCCGACTACTGTCACGGGCAATCCCCAATTTTTCGACGAGTACTGCAAAAGGAAAAGCCTGATTTTTTAAACATTCACGAATCTCAAGATGCTGCCGCTGCGCAAAATCTCGCAGGCTCGGATTACCATGAATTTGCACACGTAATGGAATGGAATTTAAAGTATAACCAATCAGATGTTGATGATGCTTGCCGCGCCCAGCTACAGGCGTGCCTAGAATAAAATCAGATTGATCGGTATAACGGTGAAAGAACACCTGAAGTAATGCCGCGAGTAACGTATAGGTTGTCAGCCCCCAAGTATCGGCCAATTGGCTTAAAGCAAAACTCTCTTGCTCACTCGCCCACCACTCTTGCTCGGCACCATCGAGTCTTTGCTGCTTTGGTCGCGGATAATCCGTGGTGAGCACGAGCGGCGAAAGCTCACCGGACAACTTATTACGCCAAAACTGTTCAAGGACTTGTCCTTGCGAGCTTGTGAGTAATTGTCGCTGCTCAGTCAACCAACGCCAATAAGATGAGGTCTGACAAGGTTGTGGCACTTCTCCGCGTTGTAATGTCTCATAGATCTGAAAGGTTTGATCGGCCAGTAATTCAAAGGATAGGAAATCGCTGGCGATATGATGCATACCTGCCGACAAATAGTAGTGAATACCATCGGCAGTGTTATTGGCCAAAATATGAAAACGGCAAACCTGACCTGCAGCAACATCAAACGGTTTATCAGCCATGCTCTCAAGCCAAGCTCGTACCGTCACCTCATCCCAGCTTTGGGTATGAATCACTTTATAGTCAGGGGCAATGACGGCAGGCTTATACATGAGGACTTCATCATCCTCTTCGACATAGCCACAGTGGAGCGCCTCATGGTTTTGCACCATATGCGTAAAAGCTTGCGCTAGTAAGTCCGGCTGAAAATCTGCATTTAGGCGCGCCGCATAAGCCAAATTATAAGCCCAGCTTTCAGGATTCATCTTAAACAGAAACCACTGCGATAGCTGACTGGATCCCACAGGACGACGCTGAAAGAAATCAGGATGTTGTTTCAGCCAGTCCATCACCGCAGGCCCCTGCTCAGCAATGATTTGATCGGCTTGCTCGTGCGTTTGACCATCATCCGCACGATAGCTCAGTTGATCCTGTTCGATAAAAATTTCTATTCCTGCAGCGCGAAGCGACTTCATTACAGCACGCATGTTCTTATTCCTATCAATGAGTAAGCAAATGTCTGAACAATCCCAATCAACCCGTCTACAGTGACACGGGAGCGGATTCAGCCATTGCTACAATGACTTTGCGTGGACCACTGAATGTAGAACGACCATGTGCGACCAGCATGTTATCCAGCATCAACACATCACCCGCCTGCCAAGCAAACTTCACGGTGCAGGCATCTAGTGCCGCGCGAATTTCTGCAAGTGCCTCATCTTCTAGCGGACTACCATCGCCATAATAGACATTTCGTGGTAGATCAGGCTCATCGACGATAGCGAGCAACGACTCACGGACTGCAGGGGCGAGATTAGAGATATGAAACAAGTGCGCTTGGTTAAACCAGACCATCTCCTTGGTATAAGGATGCTTGGCTACCGCCTGACAAATTTGCTTGGTGCGCAGCTCACCATCTTCAGTCCATTCAAAATCAATGTTCTGTTCTTGGCAAAACTTCTCGACCACTTCTATGCTCTCGGTCCCAAAGGCACGCTGCCAAGGGAGATCCAAGCCATTACCATAGTTGCGAACATACATCAGTCGCTTCTCCGCAAAGCGCTGACGTAAAGCAGGGCTTAAACGACGATAGACCTCGCGACTATCCGCGATCGGCGTCTCCCCGCCCTCAAGACTGGCTTGCACACAATGAAACCAAATTTTCATCGGCCAGTTGAGCGTATAAGATTGCTCATTGTGCAAAGGAATCACTTGATGGGCTGGGTATTCGGTTGAGGTATAGACACCTTGATCCACCTCACTACGCGGGGTTGACGCAAATTCATAATTTAATAAGGTGTGGCCAAAAGCACGCGCAAAAGACTGGAAGGATTTCTCGCCGATGACATCAAAGCCACGAAACAATATCCCGCCCACACGAGGCAGCTCTGCTGCAACCAAGTCACGAATTGCGGCTATATGTTGTTCAAAAGAAACTGACCCTGTCGGTCTAACCAACAAAGGCAGAGGCTGATTTTCGATTAATGATTCAACGGATAAACCAACCACATCCAAAGTATTGCTATACGGTTTCAAAGAAATATCAGCGGTCATAGCTGCCTCCATCAAATAGCGCGTGTCCGCGGTTTACGGACGAGTTGTTTTCGGACCAAAAGGAATCTTAGATTGGTGCAAACCCTTATTCGCGGCAGCTACTTACAAGGCCGTGCACAAATTTCAGTGCAGAATCTAACATATATCATTGCTAATTTAAATGAAAATCATTACCATTTACATCTCCATTAACATAAAACCGCGCTGCGCTTGAATTGATCAATATGAGTAAAGGGGTTTTGCGATGAGTTGGGATAATCCAGAGACATTATTTGATGTTGTCATCAATCAAGAAGAGCAATACTCCATCTGGCCAGACTACAAAGCGCTGCCAGCCGGATGGACTAAAGTTGGATTTCAGAGTACAAAAGAACACTGCTTAGCGCATATCGAAACCGTATGGACGGATATGCGTCCGCTCAGCTTACGACTCGCACTGGCTAAACAGATTTGAGCGACTACACCTGAGTATCATGATATGAACCAACAATGGTTTTCAGTACTAAAAAGCACGACAAACGCGAGATTGCGACTGTATTGCTTTCCGTATGCAGGTGCAGGACATACTGTCTTCCAGCATTGGCAACAGTATTTATCACCAGAGATTGAGTTGGCTCTCGTCAAACTCCCTGGCCGAGGCGCACGCTATAACGAACCTGCAGCAACAGAACTTGAATCATTGATTGCTGCATTTGCTGAAAGCCTGTCCATAGATCCCGCCATTCCATTTGCATTTTTTGGTCATAGCATGGGTGCTTTACTGGCAGTAGAAACCTGCCATTGGCTCAATCGGCACAACAGACCACTGCCGATCGCCTTACTCGCATCGGGTCGTAGTGCGCCGATCTATCATAACGACCGCCCCGTACTCTCGCAGTTACCGCCAGATCAGTTTGCGGATGTGATTAAAGATCTCAATGGCATGCCGCAGGAAATTGCCGATGATCCTGAACTGCTCGATTTTTTCTTGCCGATCATTCGCGCCGATTTTGAACTGTGTGAGCGCTATCAATATCAAGCACAAGCAACACTCGACTTGCCTATTATCGCCATCAGCGGTGATAAAGACCCCTATGTGCCCTTGGCTGAATTAAAAGCATGGCAAAACGAAACTAGCCGTCTCTATGAAGAATGGATTTACCCTGGCGATCACTTTTATCTCTTTCAACATGAAGCCACGCTATTGCCCCGGATCAGTCAATATCTGATCGAATACGCATTCGTTGCCCCTACGCCAAGCGGACCCGCCTTGACCAGACAGGTGTTGGGATGAGTAACATTCAAATCTTTTGCCTACCGCTCACATTGCCCACACAGCATCCTCTGGCACTCAGCACGGCAGAGCGACTACGCGCACAAGGGATCAAGCACGAAAAATCTCGTCAGACTTTTATGCTCACGAAATCTGCGCTGCGCATCATCTTAGGCACCTATTTAGAGTGTCACCCCCTCAGCATCGACTTCCAAGTCAATGCCTATGGTAAGCCTTATCTGCTGGGTCACCCGGTACATTTCAATGTCTCGCACAGTGGTGACTATGCGCTGATCGCGCTCAGTGAAAGTCCGATTGGCATCGACTTAGAGCTCATCCGTGAAGACTTCGATTGGCAAGAAATTGCGCCGCTTTGCTGTACTGCTTCGGAGTGGCAATGGCTCAATCAATTTTCAACCGTGGAGGCGCGGCAGTGCTTCTACGCCCTTTGGACACGTAAAGAAGCCTATACCAAAGCACGCGGCCTAGGCCTGAGTTTACCGCTGACGTCATTTACAGTATTGGGTTGCACGCAAGCAAGCACGGTACTCGTAGATGTGGAGTGGAGTGATGGACAAGCATGGCAGCTTCCGCTATTGCCATTACTCAGCTCTTATGCGACCGCAATTGCAACCGCGATTGCAAATCCTCGCCTGCATATCATTGCAGGTTTACCCTACGACGTAGCTTTACAAACAGCCAGCCTTGAGGTCAGCCATTGTCTCTACCGTAGCTCCACCGGAGTGAGTCATGGATACCTTATCAATTGAACGTAAACCTCTGGCGAGATTAAATCTCGACAGCTTTCACAAGCAACCGCCCATTCAACTCTTGAGTGACCCGTTACTCAAGCGTCAGGAGCAGCGTGAGTCTAATGCACGCTCCTACCCCAGACGAATTCCACTGGCACTCAAACAAGCCTCTGGGATTTATGTCAAAGATACCCATGGACAGATCTTTATGGATTGTCTTGCTGGCGCGGGTACGCTTGCGCTGGGGCATAACCACCCTGTGATTGTGGAAGCGCTGCGAGAAGTACTCGATTCAGGATTACCTTTGCATACCTTAGATCTGACCACCCCTGTCAAAGATCAGTTTGTAGAAGATATCTTTGCCGTGCTGCCAGAAGCTTTTGCAAAACGTGCACGCATTCAATTTTGTGGCCCCACAGGCGCTGATGCGGTTGAAGCCGCCATCAAACTGGTCAAAACTGCTACGGGACGCCGTGGCATGATTGGTTTCAGTGGCGGCTATCATGGCATGACGCATGGTGCACTCGCACTTATGGGCAACCTAGGTCCCAAAAAAGCCATCGCCAACCTCATGGCAGATGTGCATTTCTTCCCCTACCCTTATGATTATCGTTGCCCATTTGGTTTGGGCGGGGAAGCGGGGATTGATGCCAGTTTGCATTATATTGAACGTCTACTCGATGACCCAGAGTCAGGTGTATTGCCCCCAGCAGGTATTATTTTAGAAATTATTCAAGGTGAAGGCGGCGTGCTGCCCGCGCCTATACGCTGGTTACAGGGCCTGCGTAAGATTACCCAGAAGCACCAGATTCCTTTGATTTTTGATGAAGTCCAAACGGGGATCGGACGTACGGGACATATGTTTGCATTCCAACACGCCGGCATCCTGCCAGACGTACTGGTCTTATCCAAAGCCATTGGTGGCGGTCTGCCCATGGCAGTCATGCTGTATGACGAAGATTTAGACGAATGGAGCCCAGGTGCGCATGCAGGGACCTTCCGCGGCAATCAAATGGCGATGGCTGCAGGTTCCGCGACACTGAACTATATCCTCGATTACGACTTACCGCAGCATGCGGAGAAGATGGGATCGCGTCTGGATGAACATCTACAACTGCTCAAAACAAAGCATGCCTTCATCGGTGACATCCGTGGTCGCGGACTCATGATGGGTGTTGAAATCGTTGACCCAACAGCGGAACCTGATCATCTGGGAAGCTATCCCGCAAATCCGTTACTTGCGCGTGTGATTCAACAGCACGCACTGCGTCAGGGATTGATCGTCGAGCTGGGCGGCAGACATGGCGCGGTGGTTCGCTTCCTACCGCCACTCATTATCCAAAAAGATGAAATTGACACAGTGGCACAGCGCTTTGCTCAGGCGCTCGAGATGGCACTCCAGAAGTAATGATGTTGGGTGATATGCCAGTTGTAATACTGGCATATCACTCGCTTGGCTATAAATAAGAAGAATAACGAAGGCATGCATCTTTCTTAGCATACGCTTCGCATTCATTGCAGCTGCTTTAGATGTCTTTACTGCTTTGCCAATGCATGATCACGCGGCACCTTAAAACCCGCTGCGTTACGATGCCCACCTCCGCCAAACTCGGCGGCAATTATGGCAACGTCCAGTCCATCATCATGGGATCTCAGACTAAATACACGGTAATCTTTGGTGTCGGAATAACACGCTGCAAAGGGCT
>CAYJTU010000192.1:6276-7170 GCA_964373105.1 uncultured Moraxellaceae bacterium
GCTGACCGACCGATAAGAGATGACCCGCATCACTTGTAAAAGTAAAAGGCACGTTTGCGGCAGGAACCACATGGCCAGCTATTTCCATGGTCCGTGTCACTTGGTCAAGTATGTCTCTGAGATCCTTCCGCTGTTTCAAAGCCATCGCATTGCCAGCCTGTATAGCCGTACTTAAGTTCTGACTAATCACGTGATCTAGGTTATCCCAATTTTCAAACGTATGATCAAAGGCGAACACATACGATGTAACTTCGCGAGTGTGTTCTAATTTGAACTGCCATAAATCACGATCCTGAACATATTTGACGAGTAAAGGCGCCTCATCACCGGGATATAAATAATCCCATGCCAGTTGAGCACCACTACGATCGTTATCAGTGAACCAAATCAAGTCAGGCAATCCGGCTAAATCCTCTAATGCCGTCTTGTGATGATCAATCAGTACAACCTTCGTCGCAACCTTGATCATTTCCTCCACGACTGCACGCTTATAGCTGAAATCAACTAAGTAAACCTCACGACCTGTCACATCAGGCGCTGCTTGCGAAAATGACCCCGCATGATACTCAACGCTGTCACCGTATTTCTTATGAAATACCCAAGCTGCAGTGAAGCCATCGGCACACTTGCCATGGTAAATCACGAGTGGTTTATTCAATTAAAATCTCCAATGACTTAAAATGCTGGGATTGAATCATGATACTTCGAAAAATTTACAACGAAGGCTCTTTTTTAAATCTAAGGCTCTATTTAGCCAATAAAAAAAGCCTTCGCAAAACGCAAAGGCTTGATTTTAAACATCTATAATATGGTGGGCCTGCACAGACTTGAACTGTGGACCAACGGATTATGAGTCCGCTGCTCTAACCAACTGAGCTACAGGCCCATATTTTT
>CAYJTU010000193.1:0-7096 GCA_964373105.1 uncultured Moraxellaceae bacterium
CTTAATATGTAAAATAAACAGATATATGAAAAATAATGCCATGAAATAGATCAAATCCATAGCGATAACAATAAATATTAATAATATTAAACAACTACTTATAACATTTCTCGATAACGATATTAATTATGGCACATCAATTGCTTAGATAGTGTTGTGCGATGTTTAAGTCGTACCTGCATCAAAATTTTCTCCTTAAATTTGGCTCATTTCCTGTAAGCGGAGTATGGGCTAAGTTCGCAGCGAACGATGAATTTTATAAGGTGCGATCAGCGTCTTATCTTTAGTAGTCTGTCTAATTCATTGGGGTAGTCATGACAAATAAAGTGAGTGATTCAATCTATGCTACTTTCGGTCCGAGTCGCCGAGAGTTTTTAGCAAGAGCATTGGCTGTTGGTGGTAGTGGTTTTCTGTTGGCTAATATGAAAGCGTGGGGCATGGATATCGCCTCCACGCAAGACACCCCACCGATGCTCCAAGGCAGTGGGCAGGGCAAGACGATTGTGATCCTTGGTGCGGGTGTCGCGGGAATGACCGCGGCGTATGAGCTCAGCAAGATTGGTTATACCTGTAAGGTTATAGAGGCTCGATCTTTCGCAGGCGGCCGCTGTCAGACCGCACGCAAGGGCACTGTGCTTGAGGAACTTGGCGGCGAGAAGCAAGTTTGTACTTTCGACGAAGGACAATACATCAATTTTGGTCCGTGGCGGATCCCGTTCAATCATCACTCTACATTGCACTATACCCGTGAGTTTGGCGTGCCACTAGAACTGTTTAATAATGACAATGATGCGGCCTATGTTTATAGCGAAAACACCAAGAGTGCACTCACTGGACGGCGCCTGCGCATGTTTGAAGTCAAGGCAGACATGCGTGGTTATGTGGATGAGCTGCTTGCCAAATCACTTAAAAACGGCATCATGGATCAGCAAGTCACGGCGGATGATAAAGCCTTACTCATTGATTACTTAGTCAATGAAGGTTATCTCTCTCATAAAGACCTTACTTACCGCGGCACTGAAGGACGCGGTTTTAAAGTACAGCCGGGTCCAGGTCTTAAGCCGGGTCCGGGTATCCCATCTGATCCGCTCGGTTTCTCTGATCTCTTAAAGTCAAAGCTTGGGCATATGTATCACTCAGTGAGTGAGTTCACGCAGCAAGCCACGATGTTACAGCCTGTGGGGGGCATGGATCAGATTGCGAAAGCCTTTGAAAAACGCGTCGGCAAACTGATTCAATATCATACCGAAGTCACCAATATCGTCAATTTAGCCGATAAAGTCGAAGTGCATATCAAAGATGCGACAACGGGTGTGGCCGGTAAGGTGACAGGAGATTTCTGTCTTTGCACCATTCCCTTATCAGTGCTTGGTCAGGTTGAAAATAACTTCTCTGAAAAATTCAAAACAGCACTGCAAGGTGCAGCCTACGAGCCGGTCGGTAAGATTGGTCTGCAAATGAGTAACCGCTTTTGGGAAACTGGTCACGGCATCTATGGCGGTCATGTCCTCAATGACATTAAAGGCATCAACCTCATCTCACTTCCTTCCAGCAACTGGCAGGGTAAGAAAGGCACCCTGCTGGGCTACTACAACTTCGCCACCGATGCAGCCGAAATCAGCGCACTCAGCTTGAAAGAGCGCGCCAACTACGCATTAGCTGCAGGTGAAAAAATATTTCCTGCGCAATATACCAAATCATTTGAATCCGCTTTTTCTGTCGCTTGGCACCGTGTGAAGTATAACTTAGGGGGCTGGGCGACGTGGAGTGAAGAGACGCGGGCTGACGCCTATCCTGTGCTGGTGGAGGGTGAGGGACGTACCTTATTGGCAGGTGAACATATGAGCTATTTAGGGGGGTGGCAGGCCGGTGCGATTGAGTCTGCATGGCAACAAATTGAACGCATCCACAAACGTTTATCCGCTTAAGGAGCTCTGCTATGAAATCGACTATAACGATGTCACTTGGGGTCATGCTGACCACTTTCGGTGTAGGTGCTCATGCCGAGTCTATGTCAGGTAAAGACGTGTTCGCTAAGAATTGCGCCGCTTGCCATATGGCGACAGGGATGGGAATCCCTGGTGCTTTCCCTGCGCTGAAAAACAGTAAATTGGTCTTAGGGGATGCCAATGCCGTCGTCTCCACAGTACTGAAAGGTCGAGGTGGAATGCCAACCTTTGCTGCATCATTAGATGATGACAAGTTAGCCGCTGTGGTCAGCTATGTTCGTCAGTCATGGGGCAATCAAGCTGCTGTGGTGACTGTGCAGGATGTGAAAACCATTCGTAGTAATATCAATGCTTCAAAGGTTGTCAAGAAAGAGCAACCGACCAATATTCATTGATAGAAATTGAAGTTGTAAAAAAGACTGCACGTGTGCAGTCTTTTTTATGTAACAGGACTTTGGTTTTATAAACGAGCGCCTTTGATATCAAAGGCGCTCGTTTAGTTGGGCTTAGAAGGTATAGTTTAAACGCGCATAGTAGTAGCCACCATTGATTCCAAAGGGAGAGAAGCTTGGATAGATGGTTACAGCAGCATTGTCCAATGCAGCACGCTGTGCGGCTTGTAGACCTGCACTATTTTTATTCGGATATTGATTGAATAAATTATTCGCACCGATCGATACAGTGACTGAATTGGATACTTTGTTGGATATTTCTAGATCGGTAATCGCTTTTGGATTAATTTTAGTCAAGAAGTATTCACTGCCATCCTCAGTGCCGTATTCCGAGGATGCGCCATAGAATGACTCGCGTAGATTAACTGTCCATGGGCCATATTTCCAAAGCGCACCGAGATTGATACGGTACTTGGGTGATGCGGTTTCTAGATCTGAAATGGCGGCTTTGTCCAGGAGTGTTTGAGGAAAGAGCTGGGTTGGTGCTTGATTGATCTTAGTTACTTCGACTTTGTTGTAATTTGCAGCGGCTGACCAATCAACACGGCCATAATCGCCAAAATCACTGGCATAGCTGAAGACTAGTTCAGCACCCCGATTGCGTGTGTTGACGGCATTAGAGAAAATATTAATCCCAGTTTGAGTCACAGTTGGATCGAGCACATTACCATTCGCCAGAATTGCAGCAGTGACTGCGGGTGAGTTAATCGCACCTCCTGAACCATAGAGCGCTCCACTACCGACGATGCGATCACTAATATCGATTTGATACGCATCTAATGTTACGGTTGCTTTGGGCAGTGGCTTAAAGACAAAACCGAAACTGTAGTTACGTGATTTTTCTGGTTTTAAGCCATTGACACCGACCAGCGCTGCACCCGGTGAGTTCGGAGCAAGTTGCACGAAAGCGGAAGTGGGAGAGACGTTGGTTGCAGAATAATATTGCTCGGCGAGAGTAGGGGCGCGAAAGCCATTACTGATGGTACTGCGGAATGCGATTTGGGGCGTAAAATCATAGCGGCCTGTAATTTTACCAATACGAGTGCTGCCAAAGTCGCTATAATTTTCATAGCGCCCTGCTATGTCTAGCTTTAGTTTCTCGATTGGAGAGCCTGAGACATCGACATACACCGATTTGTTATTGCGGCTATGTTCACCTGCATCCGTCAGCAAGAATCCTGGGTAAGACTGAGAGCCTTCTTTATAGCGAGAGCCTTCATCCCCAGCGCCAATTTCGTAGCTGTCTCTGCGGTATTCTGTACCGAAAGCGACGTTGATCGGGGTTTTAAAGCCCACATCAAACTCACGGCTTAAATCAAAGTTAGTCGTCCATTGCGTTGCGGTAAACTGTCCTGCGTGGAAATCTAGAGGCGTTGCACCGGTATCATTGTACAAAGAGACGTTGCCGCTATCAGCGACGCCAATGGCTGAATCATCTTGCCCATAGGTAGTACTTAAGTCCCAGTTCCACGCATCAAGAATTTTTCCTTTGATGCCTGCTGTCAGACCGTAGTCTTTTTCATCTATCGTTTCTTTGGGGCTAAAACCGTAGGGATAAATCTTAGGCAAGCGATTTGGCATACGATAGTTTTCAAAAGCATTGGCGGTCTTCTCACCATAGGTTGCAACACTATAGAGTTCTGTGCCTCCACCGAGGTCATAGCCTGCATTCACGGAAAAGATATTGAGATGATAAGCGGCATCGCCAGAGATATGATTGACATAAGGATAGTCAGGCACGCTGGTTAGAATCGGCATATTGGTCAGGTTATTATTGTCTATAACCCGTGGGTCTATACCCCCGCGATCACTGCGGCCATGAAACTTTGTTTCCGCGGTGACATTGATATAACTGGCTTCATTCGGGGCAAAGCCCATATTGAAAGCGGCTTGTGCTGTTTTGCCACCACGATCAAAATATTGCCCGCCTGTGGTAGAGAAGCTGCCACCAAGAGCATCCTTCTTCAAGATAATGTTGACCACGCCTGCAATGGCATCCGTACCATACTGTGCTGCTGCGCCATCTTGTAAGACCTCAATATGGTCAATCGCTGCGACAGGGATAAAATTTAAATCTGCTGCTGCTCCGCCTTGATACGGTCCGCCCAGCACGGCCAAGTTCGCTGTGGTATGGCGGCGTTTTCCGTTGATCAGTACCAAGGTATCGTTAGGACTCAGGCCCCTTAACCGGGCGGAAAGCGTGAGGTTTGCCGTATCGCCGCCGAAAGCTTGAGCCGTGAAAGAAGGCATATTTTGAGCCATCGCTTGAATCAAGTCGGGCTGGCCCGTGCGTTTTAGCGTATTGGCATCTAGGACTTGAATGGGTGATGCGCTATCGACCGCTTTAAGCCCGCCACTACGTCGGGTACCTGTCACGACCATGGCTTCGACCTCATCGGTAGCCGTCGCTTTAGCATTATCTGGAGGCGTGTCGGCCATGGCTGTGGCAGACTGTAGGGCCAGAAGAAGTACACCACCTGATACAATGAACTGGAATGCTCCCTGAGAGTTTTTATTCATCGGGCTCATGCGGTTTTGGGTATGAGCGTGTGTAATCGCCTGAGATAAACGCGTGCGTGTGGGTCTTTCTAAGCTTTTAGTGAGATTGCGAAATATCGTGAGCATGGGGACAACTCCTGTGAACTTTTAAAATCGAGGATGCAAAAGACCATCACCAGCAATATTTATTATTGCAAGCAGATAGGTCTTAAGAGCGGATACTTGTGGAGGAGGGAAAGACGTGTGTTGTGCGTCTTACTTTTTTCGTTTCGCTTTGGGTGGAGGTGTGATGACCTTCGCTGCAGTCATTTCTATTTCGATCAATCCGCCTGGCATTGGGAGTCCAGCCACTTGAAGTGCAGTACGCACAGGTTTATTGGGTTGATCGGCACTGCCGAAATACTGGCTATACGCGGCATTCAATCCATTGAAATCCATCTTGCCATCCAGTTTAGGGTCACCCACTAAAAACACGTTGACCTTGACCACGTCACTCAAGGTCAGACCTTCATTTGCAAGAAGTTTTTCAACTTTTTTGATGATGGATGTTGTTTGGGTTTGTGTGTCGCCATAAGCCTCGATTGAGCCTTTGGGCGCTTCTGGATTGCTGACATCGGCCAATGTTCCACTGATGAATGTGATTCGAGTATTGGCGGGTACACTAACGGCGAGCGATATCGGGAAGGTCGAGTTAGGAATTCCTGTTCGCTTGATTTCTTCCGCATGTGCGGTGGTTGCGGCAAACTGGATTGCCAGCAGCATAAAGCCAGTGATGAAACTTGTAGAAAGAGGATATAAACGCATACCGAGATGGCTCCATGTTCAGTTAATCAATTAACGTGGAAACAACAGAAAACCGCTTTAAAGTTACTTTTTTACTACTAATTGTAAATTAAGCAATACTCATGCCAATAGTTGAAATTTGAAATAACGCGCTAATAATTATTCTTAAGATATTGTTTGTTAATGCTCTTTTATTTTATTATTTGTCTGATTGGTTGGAAAGTTTTTAAATATCAAATGGGAAAAATACGATAAGAAGATAATTTTTTATGCGAGGGTACTGATTATTGTGCGCTCAATAAAAGCTCATGTTTTCTTATAGTGCAAAACGGCTCAACAATCATTCTATCAAAAGTAGAATGGTCGGCATTTAATGATGAATATTGTTGCTTGTGGTTATTGCTGTTCCATACGCTAAAACTTCAATCATGCCATGCTGATCGCCAATTTCTGAGGATGCCAAACGCACACCGAGGATTTCATGAGCACCGATCGCTTGTGCATGTTGCTTTAGGCGAACCATCGCTTCGCGGCGTGATCGCTCCATGAGACTTTCATAGGTCTTTAAGCGCCCGCCAAAGAAGTTATGCACTTGTGCCCATGCCCATTTAAAATAATCCTGAGCCAAAACCACATTGGCGACGATCATCTGTCCATGCTGTTCCCGTTCGACAAAGCGATCGGTGGAAACGCGGATATGGGCAAGCGCTAATTCCTGCTCTTCAAGATGTTTAAAGTGTTGGCGCTCATGGCGCGAACCAAAGAACCAGCCTAGCCCAAAGAGGGTGAGGAATATGAGAATTTTGATCATCAAAGCCGACATGTGAAGCCCCCTTATGTGATTTTTTATAGTGTGTTTACTGGAGGTGTTGAAAATGGAGATTCGAGTTTATGGATCGGTTCAACATAGACCGCCGTGCCATAAACAAAGATCTCAGCCGCACCTTGAGCAATGCTGGATGTCGAGAAGCGGATACCTACGACTGCGTTGGCACCCAAAAGCTGAGCTTTTTCGATCAGCCGCGCAATCGCTTCTTGACGCGATTCGTCCAGTAGTTCGGTATAGGCTTTGAGTTCCCCACCCACGATATTTTTAAGACCCGCAAGGAAGTCCTTTCCGACATGTTTACTGCGGACGGTACTGCCATAGATGACATCGAATTGACGAATGATGCGATGACCGGGCAGACTTTCAAGATTACTCAGCTTTATATTTGAATGGGGAAAAGGGTTGCTCACAAGAATACCTCTTAATCTATTTGTTAGAAAAAACTCATTGAGAAGCATAGGATAATGCCGTGAAGTAGTCCGTTGATGTTTAGTACCCTGCATGACATTTTTAAATAAAAAAGCCATTTCAAATAAAATCTGAAATGGCTTCATTGAGAGCACCGGCTTCGTCATACCAATATT
>CAYJTU010000194.1:0-6941 GCA_964373105.1 uncultured Moraxellaceae bacterium
TTTATCCTTAAATGCTTGCTCAATCCATGCTGATTGCCAACGAGAGGCAGTCTCGGCGTCTCTGGGCATAATGGGATATTGCGCAAGTTCAGTGCGGTTAAAATCTCCCGCATCGCGTGTGCGCAATGGGGTGTACAGTTGATAATCCATTTCAAAATGATCTAAAGCAGACCACGATGCATCATTCGGAAGATCCGTGCTGGATCGGCTTAACGCCGTATCCCAGAGCTGACCATTGCCGTGGGAAATATCAGCGTATAGACGATCAAGGTCTACGGGCTGCACATCATGCAAGACTAAGGGCTGATCCATGACTATGGATTGTTGGCTTTTATCTTTATCACTGGGCAGCGTGAGTCTGCCGCTTAACGTAACAGTAGATTGCAGGGATTGATCTGGCTGCAGCTGAAGCTCCCACTGGAGTTGCATGACGGACTCTAGCTCTACAGGCTTATGCACCTCCAAATTGACTGACTGTATAAAAGTCAGTGCTTTGCCAGTGGGATTGGCGATATATATTTCTTTGAGCAGGGTGAGGTTCAGTGCATGTGCTTTATGGCGAGGGACATGCTGATCCCAGTTTTTTAGGGTACTGGCCTCGACGCGTTTGAGCAAAATGGGTCTGGTGCCTAGTAGTTCATCTTGATCGGTATACCAAATCGAGTAAATCCCTC
The DNA here is from genome assembly GCA_964373105.1 of uncultured Moraxellaceae bacterium. Lineage (GTDB taxonomy): Bacteria > Pseudomonadota > Gammaproteobacteria > Pseudomonadales > Moraxellaceae > Aquirhabdus. The sequence goes on from CAYJTU010000194.1 coordinate 675, forward strand.
GCTCTACACTCAGCATTTTTTGCGTGTCGAGTAGTTTCTGCCCTTGCTCAGTGAGCAGCTGCGAGGGTTTATCCCAGAGTCCTGCATAATCTAAATAAGCAAGCAGGCGTTCGGGCATGCCTATCGGGTTTGCCACAGTTTTATTGAGCAAAGCTACAACGTCAGGTCGATTTTCATAGACCTGTAGCGTGGCTAATACGCTGTAGCGCAACACTTTGACGTTACGGTGTAATGTTATTTTCATCATCTGTCCTAGTGTGGTGCTGCATTTTGTTTTGCCAAAGCATTGAGCTCTGCTGTTTTTGATTTATGGGCAAAATAGTCTTGGTGGCCGACAATGAGTAACTGATAGCGGGCACGGGTAATACTGACGTTCAAGCGGTTTGGGCTATCCATAAAGCCATCGCGGGAGGTATTCACCATCGACAGCATCACCATATCCGCCTCTTGTCCTTGGAAGTAATCGACCGTGGCTAAGCGTATTGAGAGGCCACAATATTCAAAGTGGCTATAGGCGTTCTTGTTTTTACACAGGTCTTGCAGGCTTTCACGCAGTGCAGTTTCTTGGCCTTTGTAAAAAGTCAAAATAGCCACATCAAAGCGTCTGCCTTCGTCGTTGAGTTGATCCTTCGCCCACAGTCCAAAGCGCTTTAGCTCGCGCATGATGACCTCGACTTCATCCTTATTGCGATTGCTGAACACCTTGCCTTGTACATCGATCCAATGACTGCGTTTGGGATAACCCGAGTAGCTCCATTGCCGATGCGCTGCAACATAAGCGCCATTTAATAAAGAGCTTGGCTCACCTGCGTTCGTGTAGAACTGCTCGCGCGGAAATTGCGAAATATCGGGGTGCATACGATGCTGATAGGTCAAAGTGGTATAGCGACAGCGTTTGATATGCGGTGCAAAACCTTGATTGAGCGTCGTCGCGCGATCCGCACGTCTCTTTTGCAGTCCATTGCCCGACAGAGCTTCTAGTATAGATGGGAAGGCAATATTACGAATCTGATAAATCTTACCGTCTGCTTCGACCGACTTTGGAAAAAGACGCTTTAGCTCGCTCTCTATGTGCTGTACTTTTTGCGGTTGTTTGAGTAAGCGTAGCCAATACTCACGCTCCAGCCGCCAGCAGACCTCTCCCGACCAATTCTTTTTATCCAGATCGCGCAGCGCTCGGTGTATTTCAAACGCATTGGTTAACTGCGTCTTGCGGTCACGGTAGTAATGTTTATCGACCCAAGGACTCGCCCGATGGCGGAACCCATGCGCCTGCGCTGTCCACTGTTGATCTAGGACGATGACATCGACAGGCAGTTGAACTTGATATGTGCCCAGCAGCGATTCATCCATAAACCAAAAATTACGACGATAAAACAGCTCAGGCATATCATTGAGTTGATCTGGACTAAACCAGAAATCCGAATTACGTGCGCTAGTGCCGAACAGACCGATAGATTGCAGCGTACGCTTCTCAAAGTCTTGTTTGGTCCTGGCAGCTAATTCTTCGTCTAGTTTTAATAATACGGAAGCATGGACGGGAACGATGTATTTTTCGCGGTAGGGTGTAAAGCTGGATAAATAAAAACAAGCTTTTTGCAGCGCAGGCTCAAGGCGGGTTTCCGTACGGGTAACGCGGTTGAATAGGAGTAATTGATCCAAATTGGCTGTGATCTGCTCTCGATCCGTAAACGGTGAAAGTTGGCGTACATCGCCCACCAGTACCCAGCGCTTCGCAAAACGCGCAGGAACTAAAAATTCCTGAAAGGTGGTTTTGCTGCACTCATCAATGATGAGTACGTCAAACGGTGCGATTCCAGTACTGAGATTAACGGCATCATTTTTAAATAAACGCAATATGCCCATGGTGGTGCCGCAGACTAAGTTCGCACTGTCGAACAGAATCTGTTCAGAGATATTTATGCCAGTTTTTGCGTTAAGGTCGGCATGGTCGCTGTCGTATTGAAACTCCTCCACACCTGCTGCACGGTTCTTGTCGCCGATCTTCATTGCAAAAATTTCGTGACCCAAATTTTTGGCACCTATCCGTTCCAGCACATTATTGATGGCGGCATGCGTCGAGGCGCACAGTAGCACGCGCTGACCTTTGCGGGCGAGTTGCAAGACTAGCTCAAGGATGGTCGTGGTTTTACCTGTGCCGGGGGGGCCGTCAAGGATCGCAAAGTCATCAGTGGCGAGTGCTTTGCAGACAAATTCACGTTGTCTATCACAGCCATCAAAGCTGCGATCAGTCAGAATTTTCCATGTAATTTCGTGCTCAGGGACGGGCTGTACGGTTTGCCACCGGGCGGCTTCATAGTCGTCAAACAGACGCAGCAAAGGCTCATGGTCTAACATGGGCATGTCTTTAAGGTTTTGAATTGCCTTTTGTTGGTTATAAAGCTGACTTGTATCTACATTTACTTTCAGTCGATCTTCAGTTGGATAGACACTTTTACGGGGACTCTTACCTTCTGCCAATAAAATTTGGCGCTCGTCAGGTCTAGATTGGATCACCCGATAGTTTTCATCACGTGATTTATCAGAAGCGTTACGAATCGAAATCGTGTCATCAAAAAAATAGTCTAGATTAGATAGACCTGAATTATCGCTTTGTCCATCGTCTATTTCGATCAACTGTAGCCATTTTTCTTCAGCGACTGCTGGCACACAACTGACCATCGTGTTGGCAAACTCAGCCAGTTGCAATAAATTGGCTAATTTATCAGGCGCTGATACTTTATGGTTTTCTTTATGAGTAGTCGCTGGTTCTTGTTCTAGCTCGATTTTGATCAGATTCTGTTTGGCCACGACACTGTAGCGCCATAGCGCGGGATCAAGTCTTTGCTTGTTGCTGATGAATAAATCTGCTCTTTGGTCCGTTAGCCATTGCTGGGTAATCTCTGTGACCCGTGCATTGGTGAGTGATAATTTCTGGTCGGTTATACACAGAATAGTACCCCCTTGCGCCTTGGTGTCTTTGCCGCTGAGCTGCTCTGGATCAAATTGGTGAGTGATCCGATATTGGCTGACTTGACCATTGATTTTAAGTGGCGTAGAGGCTGGTCTAAAACCTTCGATTTGGATGCAGTTTTCTCCGAGCCATTCCGCTTTAAAGCCAATGCCGCCCCACTCTAAGCTAATATCTACTGTTAAGGGCGTGCCCAGCGGTGCAATGCTCAGTGTATATCCCGACCATTGGATGCGCTCTATATCGTGCATATCCTGTAGGTGAATGTGCCACTCTGTCCCAGTCCAGTTGAGATCAGCATTCGTTATTGTGAGCTTACGCAGTTGCGCGCCTTTGCCAATGATGACGGGTTCAGCAAAATCTCCCGCGAAATGCTCATCTAAGGCGATGGATTCTTCGAGGTCTAGAATGATCCGAAACCAGAATTCTTCGGATGAGATCATTTCAATGGTTGTGATCGGGGTGATTTCGTAGACCTGTAGCACCCAATCTACCCGCCAAGCTTGTCCTGAGAGCGGCTGCCAGCGACATGCCACTTCTTTCTTTTTGAGAGCAGCAATTGCGTTGGTTAAATAACGTCTAAAAGGTTCTAGCGCTTCATTGGTTTGAGCAAAACCCAATTCGTCGGTTCGATCTAATGCGAGGTAATATGGATTGGACATTAAAATGCACTATGTTGTAGATATTATGATCCATTTCCGTGGATGAAATTTCTAAATTATGATGAGAAGCAATGACGCTGAGTCTGGTTTTAATGACGCTAACTATGTGTTTAAGTAAACCTTATTTATAATGTGCTTGCAAGCCTTAGACGATTTAATTTAATGCTGTCGTAAGGTAAGGGATCGCATCCCTCAAATTAGACTCACCGAAACCAAGACTTTAAAGTTAAGATGAGCCGAATACCAACTTTATTCGGCTCACTGGATGATGTAAAAAAACAACCTCTAGTATTATTTTGAGTACCACTCTCTTACTGAAAAAAGATGACTTGATAACGCGTATTTCTACCGCCTCCAAGCAATTTCTCAAGACACCCCTTCTCTAGCAAATCTGCAAGATGACGAGTTGCAGTTGCTTTACTCACTTTGGCTACTTTTTGATACTGGGAAGCACTAATACCATGCTCAAACCCATTCTCACCGCCATCCAACAAACGGTTAATAACTTTTACTTGCTCTGGCAATAGAGGTGTCTCTTTAAACCGCTGCCAAAACCGCGTCTTATTCAGCGTTTTTTCAATACGATCCAAAGCCATTTGTAGCGTTAGCTCTAGTGTCTGCAAAAACCATGAGAACCAATCTGTAATATCAACGGTTCCACGCTGACTTCTCTCTAAGACCAGATAGTAATCTTTACGTCGCTCTAGGATCGCAGCTGACATAGCATATAAACGAATACTGTGATGTTCCGCTTGAGCGAGAGCTAAATCGGTAAGAGCGCGTGTGATTCGTCCATTACCATCATCAAATGGATGCAAAGTCACAAACCAGAAATGTGTTATAGCCGCCCTAAGAAGAGGGTCTAAGCCACCATCTTGACGGCTTAGGTTGAACCAAGTAATGAACCGCTCAAGCTCGACATCTAATAAATTGCGGTCTGGCGCTTGGAAATGAACGGTAGGTCTATCGATTCGACCTGACACAACCTGCATTGGCTCATCGCCACGCAAACTTCCAACACGAATCCCACCAGACCAAATATTACTTTCTACAAACAGCCATTGATGCCACTGAAATAACCGATCTAGTGATAAAGGCTGATCCAAATGCGTGATCGCATCAATCATCATTTCTGCTAGACCTTCGGAACGATCTGAAGTGGGATAGCTCAATTCACCGCCCAAACCCAACCGCTTGGCAAGCGACGAACGAACTGATTGTGCATTTAGTGCCTCTCCTTCTATTGCTGAGGAGGTGATGATATTTTGTAAAAGAGCATCTAATTCTGAAGTTGAGTGATCCGAATTAGAAACAGTACTCGCACGCCCAAGCAAAACCCCTTGCTTAAGGCGAGCACTATGTAAAAGAGGCTGAATGATATTATCTTGCCACGTAAAATTGGGCCAATCTTGTTGTTGCCAAACCCATTGAGTTGTTTGCATTACTGATCCTATGAGCCGAATATCCAGCATATTCGGCTCACTAAATGCGCCGAATATTCTTCATACTATGCAATTGTTCACTAAATGTCTATGTCTCACGGCACTAATGGCAATCCGTCAATAAAAAGTAAATCGACACCGTCATACGCATCGCAAGAGAAATTTACCTTAGCTTTGGTAAGTATCCATTTTTCAATTTTGATATGCCACAATCTCAGCATATCCAAGGGTCTTTACGTATAGTGCTTTTCATCAGTTGTCTTAGGTTTATGCCCCATAATCTGATTTTTAACACCAGCTGGAATCTGTACCCACTCACACATATTGGAAAAAGTTCTGCGTAAATCATGGATTGTCACATGTGGCAGATTAGCGGCTTTCAATGCCATGGCTTGTGCAGTCCGTGGTTCAGCTATGTAACCTGTCTCTGATCGCTTTGAGGCAAAAACATATTCATTTACCCTTGGAAGTCCTTTAAGCAACTCTTCAACATACGGAGTCAAAGGAATCAAGATTTGACGGCTTTCAACTTTATCCCATAAATTTATCGACTTCCATTCAAAGTCAATATCCACCCACTTTAGTGATGCATCGGCCTCACGTCTTGAACCAGTCAAAACAACTGTCTGAAGGTACGCAGAGGCTATCTGATTATTCAGTGCCCGTACTTCCCTAAACCAAGATTCAAGCTGCTCCTTTTGCAGACTACCCATTTTGCTCTGAGGTGGCCGAACTGCGCGTCTTACTTTTCTTGATTTATGAGCATTGAGATTGGTAAAGGTAGTAAATTCCTTTTGATCTTCACACCAATTTAAAAAACCGCGAACGAGTCTAAATGCTAATGCAGCTTGCGTTGGTCGAGTCTCATTTTCACGTTTGATCCATTTTTCTAGGTACTCAGATGTAATATCAATTAACCGAGTATCTAATAAAGCACCAACTGGGCCTGCTATGGTCTTTTTCTCCGCGTTATACTTATAGGGTCTCCCACCTTCATGTGCCACTTTAAGATGGTCACTTAAGTGATGCTCCCCCCATACCTTTTGATGCGCTTCAATATATTTATTCCATGCAGTTTTGAATAGTAGTTGCTGACCATTTTCTTTCGCCTTAACAGCGGCACTCTCAAGTAAATTATTTGGGGCTGTACTAGATTAGCAAAGGTGCTAGTCTATGTTTATGAAGCTAACTC
>CAYJTU010000195.1:0-6864 GCA_964373105.1 uncultured Moraxellaceae bacterium
GCCCGTAACTCTTCCGCCTAAAGATTGGCTCGCTCAATGGTTCGGTTAGCAATCAGTATTTTTCCAACCCCGTGCTCGGCCAGATGACGTCCGACTAATGCATTCATCTCACCGGCAGCAACCAAGAGAACCGTTGTTGCGCTGAGATCACTAAAAACTTGCCGTGCAAGTTGTAGAACTGCATAGCCTAGTGAGACAGCTTGAGCACCAATGGCTGTTTCGGTGCGCACTTTTTTTGCTGCGCTGAAGACTTGCTCAAAAATGCGCGCAAGCTTTGGTGTCACCGTTCCTGCATCGCGAGCATACTGAAGTGCAGTCTTGACTTGACCTAAGATCTGCGGCTCGCCGAGTACCATGGAATCGATACCGCTGGCAACGCGCATCAAATGAATAAAGGCATCTTCCTCACCATGTTGATACAAATGATCAACAAGGGCTTTTGAGGAAATGCCATGAGTCGTTGCAAGCCAGTCCGTCAAATCATCAGGAGAGTCAGTGATGCAGTATAATTCTGTACGATTACAAGTAGATACGATAACAAGATCATCCGTCAACCCTAACGACTGAGCATGCTTGAGCGCGTCGTTCAGACGTTCGGGTACAAACGCGACTTTCTCACGTAAATCCACAGGTGCGGTGGTATGATTGATGCCTAAAGCAAAGAAACCCATCGTGCGTCGATTGCCACTCGCAAATATGGTATTGTGCGATATGCGGAGCGATAACACAAACGTTGCTTTGCATATGACGACTGTTTAAAACTATATCAAGATCTTTTTTTATCTATGGGATGGCGAGGTTCGTTTGCTCCAATTTGATTCATCAAGGTCTGCCAGCAACCGCCATCAAACCTTGATTCATGCATCAATTGCATCGATATTGGCCACGGCACTTTTTGTCAGCACTGCACATGCAGGGTTGTCAGATGTCTTTGCGGCCGAGCTCGCCTTAGCCCGGGGTATGACCGATAAAGGCGTCGTTCTGTATCGTGCCCAAGCCTTGCAAACTGCCGATCCTGTGATCTTAGAGCGTGCGCTCTCCGTTGCGTTAGAAGACAATGATATAGACGGTGGCCTTGCCATTGCCAAGCATTGGGTTGACGTTGACCCTGAATATATTCCTGCGCTGTTCTATATGGCGCATTTATCACTTAAAGCGCACGACTACCAACTTGCAGCACAAACTCTCGATAAGATTCTCAGATACGATCCTAATGCGGCCTTAGATCGCATCGTTGCAGGGATCTCTCCAGATGATCAAAAGGATCGCAATGCCCTCTTGACCGCACTACAAAGCCTCAAAGAATATAACAACCCTTCTTTATCGGTTCTCAAAGCCGGCTTACTGGTCCAGGCAGGTCAACTCGATCAAGCACTGATTGAAGTCAATAATGCTCTGCGTAAAAAACCGGGCGTCACAGCTTTTATCACGCTTAAAATCAACATTCTGACCAGTCAAAACAACCTCAAGGGAGCCCGGGCATTTTTAGCCGGAGAAATTAAGCGTCAACCTAAGAATAAAAGCCTGCAACTGTTTGAAGTCCGTCTACTCTTAAAAAACAACCAAGCCATGCAGGCAATGGCGCGCCTTAAGCAAATGAGTCGTCGCTGGAATAATGATGGCGAAATCCTGCTACTAGCAGGACTCGTCAGTATTGATAATCAGCGTATGCTGGATGCAGAGCGTTATCTCGTCCAACTCCTTGCTATCGATCAATACGTGGATCAAGCCTACTTTTATCTTGGCATCGCTGCAGAACGACAAAACCACGTCAAAGTCGCTATTAGTTACTTTCAAAAAGTTCAAGGCGAAGAGCTCTATCGCAAAGCACAAAAAAAACTTGCAGTCATCATGGTCGCCAACAATCAATTGGATGATGAACTCACTGCTCTAACTCAAGAACGTGTTGAACATCCTGAGCAAGCCAGTTTCCTATACCTTCTGCAAGCCCAACTCCTCAAGGAAAATGGGCAAATTGCGACTGCACGGAAACTGCTTGATGAAGCCATCAATGGTTTGCCCAATCAGCCTGAACTCATCTACGCCCGGATATTGATGCTCAAACCAGACGAAAGTGCACTATTGGACCGCGAATCTGAGCGACTGCTGGCCTTAAGTCCCGATAACCCGGTTTATCTGAATGCCTTTGCCTTTGCACTGGCACAGCAAAATCGCCGTTTGAAAGATGCCCGCACCTTTGCTGAGCGTGCAAACAAACTTGCGCCAAATCAAGCAGCAATTTTAGATACACTCGGCTATATTGCCTTTATCCAAAAAGATTATGTATTTGCCATTGCGACACTCAAAGCCGCCTATAGTGCGGAACCCAGTGCCAATATCGGCTTGCATTTAGCAGCCGCTCTTGAAAAAAACAATCAAATCGCCGAATTCAATCAGTTAATTAGCGAACTCAAGCAGCATTTTCCAAACAACCCTAAAATCATGGCGCAACTCGAAAAACATGATCAAACAGATGCACGCCAAGCCATACCAAGCAGCTTATCTCGCACTCAGCTTTTGATGATTGTCCCCTTACACGTTCCCTTTCCGCTTAATCAGGGACAAAAAATGCAGAATCTAACACCTTCATGACACCTATTTTGACGATGAAACTGATGCTTCCTCAACTTCCTACCCTAAAAAGAACTTTACCGATTACTGCATGGTTACTGCCTTCTTTGTTGCTTGGTCTTTCGGGGTGCCAAACGCTAAGAGTGCCCGTGCTGCCCACCATGCAAACAACCACGCCGCTCACATCACTTAGCACCACTGATCGTGTCACGGCGGCGCCAGCTATTCACTTTAGCATTACCGGAAAAATAGGCGTAAAGACTCCAAAACAAAGTGGCAGTGCTTTTTATGCATGGGCACAGGATGGCGAACGATTTGCAATCGACCTCACGGGTGCTCTGGGAATAGGTCAAACCCACATTGAAGGCATTCCCGGCAAAGTGTCATTAAATAGTGCCAAAACAGGTTTGCTTGAAGCTGAAACACCCGAGGAACTCTTGACCCGTGCAACAGGATGGCTTGCGCCGATCTCATACCTACCGCATTGGATCGAAGGTCAAGCCGTAGAAACACAGAGTGCATCCACCCGCGACGCTCAGAATAGACTTGCAACCTTAAATGAAGGCGGTTGGGATGTGACGTTTAGTTATACCGAAGGATCGAGTGCTAAAACACCCATTCGACTGGTCATGAATCAATTGAGCTCAGCGGATAAAACGCAATCGAATCGCGTGATTCTCACCATTCAGCACGAGGAAACCAGTGCGGACAATACAATGGCAGTGGACGACAAAAAATGAGTCCACTGCGCCTGCCCGCTCCAGCCAAACTGAATCTCTTTCTACATATCACCGGGCGACGAGTAGATGGTTACCATCTACTGCAAACGGTGTTTCAGCTCATTGACCACATGGACTGGCTCAGTTTCGAATCCAGTCATGAGTTAAAATTAATCAGTGATCTACCCTTCCCTGCAGAAGACAACCTGATTATCCGAGCAGCGAAGCGTTTGCAAGAAGCAACGTCTTACCAACTAGGGGCGCGGATTATTCTTGAAAAGAATCTACCGATGGGCGGTGGCTTGGGCGGCGGGTCATCTGACGCAGCAACCACCCTGCTTGCACTGAATCATTTATGGCAAACACAATTAAGCCTGGATGAATTGGCAGACATCGGGTTGTCTCTGGGCGCCGATGTACCCGTTTTTATCCGTGGGCAAAATGCATGGGCAGAGGGCGTCGGGGAAATCTTACACCCTGTTTCTTTGGATCAATCTCACTTTGTTGTTTTGGTGCCGAATTGTTCTGTGAGTACTGCAGAAATCTTCACGCATCCCGATCTACCACGCACAACCGCAAAAATCAGCATGGATGACTATCTCTCACCGAGTCTAAGGGCGCTGGTCATCAACTCCGAGACTCTCCATAATGATTGCGAAATCATCGTGCGTAAACTGTATCCAGAAGTGGATCATGCACTGCATTTTTTAGAAAAAATCCAACGACAAAATCCTGACTTGATCCACCCGCCGCAACTGACAGGAACAGGGGCATGCGTCTTCCTAATCGCCCCGTCTCGCTTATTTGCTGATAAAATACTCGAACAATCACCATTTAAGGGATTTGTTTGTTCAGGAATTGGGCAATCACCTGTGCATTCTGCGTTAAATTTGCTATAGTTGCGCCCCGTCGATATGCTTGCCGCAAAGCAGACATTGAAAACGGTTGTGGTTGTGTACATGTTATATAGGGGCGTCGCCAAGTTGGTAAGGCATCAGGTTTTGATCCTGACATCCGTTGGTTCGAGTCCAGCCGCCCCTACCATAACACTGCTATTTTAGAGCTGACGTTCAAGCAATTAAAATAGTAACAATCACTCAGCTTCACGTTTAATGATGTCATCATCATGAACTCTACGCTTTGCAAAAAAGCGAAGAAAAATAAAGGCAACTAAACTGCTTGTTTGTATCGCGCTTAAAGCGCTAAGAAATCCTTCTTAAAAATAGAAAATTTCTTGACATTCCAGCATGTAATCACTATAGTTGCCGCCGCTATAGGGGCGTCGCCAAGTTGGTAAGGCATCAGGTTTTGATCCTGACATCCGTTGGTTCGAGTCCAGCCGCCCCTACCATATTTTATATCTTTAAATTCCATCATTTAGTCTACTTGTCGATTTCAAATAAGGGTTTGAGCCATGCCTAATCTCGTCATATTCGCCGGCAACGCTCACCCTGACCTCGCTCAGAAAGTCGCCAGCCATTTGCACGTCCCTCTAGGTGCCGCCTCTGTTAATCGTTTTTCTGATGGTGAAATTGCTGTCGAAATTAACGAAAACGTCCGAGGTAAAGACGTCTTTATTCTGCAACCGACCTGCGCGCCGACCAATGACAACTTGATGGAAATCTTAGTCATGGCAGACGCGTTGCGTCGTTCAAGTGCTGGTCGTATTACCGCAGTATTGCCTTACTTTGGTTATGCGCGCCAAGATCGTCGTCCGCGTTCTGCACGTGTGCCGATTAGTGCAAAAGTTGTGGCGGACATGCTCAGTATTGTCGGTATCGACCGTGTACTGACTGTTGACTTGCACGCCGACCAGATTCAAGGCTTCTTTGATATTCCCGTCGATAACATCTATGGTTCGCCGATCCTGTTGACGGATCTGAAAAAGAAAGCACATAACAGTAATTTGATTGTTGTTTCACCAGATATAGGCGGTGTTGTTCGCGCACGCGCGGTTGCCAAGCAACTCGGTGATATTGAACTGGCGATTATCGACAAACGTCGTTTACGTGCTAATGAAGCGCAAGTGATGCACATTATCGGTGATGTCTCTGGACGTGACTGTGTAATTGTCGATGACATGGTTGATACTGCTGGCACATTGTGTAAAGCAGCAGCAGCACTGAAAGAGCATGGTGCACGTAGCGTCATCGCCTACTGTACGCATCCTGTTCTCTCTGGCGCTGCGATTGATAATTTAAACGGCTCCCCCATTGATGAATTAGTAGTCACTGATACCATTCCACTCAGCCAAGCCGCGCGTGAATGTGGCAAAGTTCGCCAAATCAGTATTTCGGGTTTACTTGCTGAAACGATACGTCGTATTAACAACGAAGAATCTATCAGCGCAATGTTTGAGTTACTGTAAGATTTTACGATTACCTTTATCTCTTAGCTTGATTTAAAGTTAATCACTAGAATTAAGCGAGTCATCTCGCTTAACACCGCCGAACTGGTCGCAAGTTCGGCATTTTTCACACTAAAGCCTCTTTTTTTGAGACTTTAAACTGTTGTTTAATAGGAAATACCATGAGTACTACAGATTTTAGCTTGAACGTTCAAGCACGTGACTTGCAAGGGAAGGGTGCGAGCCGCCGCCTGCGTCACCAAAACCTCGTTCCAGGCGTGATTTACGGCGGCACAGCTGCTGCACAATCAATCAGCATTCGTCTGAATGAATTGGTTAAGGCGCTCGAAAGCGAAGCGTTTTATTCACACATTTTGACTTTGAATGTTGAAGGCAAAGCACAACAAGTTGTGCTGAAAGCGCTACAACGTCACCCAGCAAAAAACACCCCAATGCATGCTGACTTCTTCCGCGTTGATGCAACCCATGAGATCACTATGCGTGTTCCATTGCACTTCGTGAACCAAGAAACAGCTGTGGGTGTCAAGCAACAAGGTGGTCAATTGTCTGTTCTTGAGAACGACGTTGAAGTTCGTACCTTACCAGCTAACTTGCCAGAATTCATCGAAGTTGACCTAAGTAGCGTTGCATTGGATCAAGTTCTGCATTTGTCTGACATCAAACTGCCTAAAGGCGTGAACTTGACTCAATTGAGCCATGGTGCAGACAGCCATGATTTGCCAATCGCCAGCATCCACTTGCCTAAAGGCCAGAAAGCTGACGAAGCAGAAGAAGTTGCTGAGTAATTAGCACTCACAATGTCTGAGCAAACGGCGAGTATTTCCCTGATCGTAGGGCTGGGTAATCCGGGAACGGAATATGCTCAGACTCGCCATAACGCTGGGTTTTGGTATGTTGAAGCCATTGCCCGGCGTTTTAACATTGTACTGAAGACTGAAAGCCGATTTTCAGGTCTAACCGGACGTGGATTGATTGATGGGCAAGATGTGCGTTTATTATTGCCCAACACGTTTATGAATTTATCGGGTAAGTCGGTTGTACCCATGGCGAAGTTTTTTCAAATTGCGCCTGCAAATATTTTAATAGCACATGACGATTTAGATTTACCCGCTGGCAGCATCCGTCTAAAAACAGGTGGTGGTCATGGTGGACACAATGGGCTACGTGATATTACCCCCCATATTGGCAATGATTTTCATCGTTTGA
>CAYJTU010000196.1:0-6819 GCA_964373105.1 uncultured Moraxellaceae bacterium
GAAATCTATAGCATTGCCGACCTACGCGGATGTGGCGGAATTGGTAGACGCACCAGTTTCAGGTATTGGCGAGTAAAATCGTGGAGGTTCAAGTCCTCTCATCCGCACCAATTTAGCAGTTCCATGCAATACCAAGCATGACCGAAACCCCTAGAGCCATAAGGCTTTAGGGGTTTTTTGTTGTTCCGTGGAATCCCGTGCGGTACACTGCAATCCTAGGTGTTTTGGTGGTATGGCTGGTGGTATGAGTCTCTGGATACAGATGATGCCCAGACTGAAAATTTGCAGGTGAGCGAATGCTGACGGAAGTTCAAATAAGAAAAGCAAAACCGCCTATTGAAGGCGAATTCAGTCCTAAAAAGCTGGTTGATCAGCACGGACTTCAACTTCATGTGTTTGCAACAGGTCGCAAAACTTGGATTTTTGATTATCGAATAAATGGGAAAAGAAAGTCTTATACCATCGGTAGTTATGACTTAGTTAGTTTAGTTGATGCACGGTCGCAGCATGCCCAACTTCGCTTGAAGGTCGAACAGGGTATTGACCCAAGTGAAGAAAAGAAAGCTAAAAAGTTTCGTGAATTACAAACAATGCCACTGAGCGATTTGATTGATTCATATCTCAAGCACGAAGCGATAACTCATAAGGGTGCGCGATGGGAAGTGGTGCGATTAGAAAAAATAAAACGCGACTTTCCAGAGATATGCGGCAAGCCCACAGATCAGGTTGATCAGTTGGACATGATCATTTTTCGAGATAGCCGAAAAAAACTAGTTAGCTCTCCATCTGTTGCAAGAGAAATGCAGCTACTAGGCAGTGTCTTTCGTTATGGTATACGTGAACTGCGAATCATAAAGAATAGCCCATTAAAAGACGTCGATAAGCCCCCAACCAACCCTCATAGAGAGCGTCGAATCTCTGATGCAGAGATTGAGGCCGTAATCTCTGCACATGGCTATTTACGCGATTCTCGACCTGTCTTGAAAAAGCATCAGGCTGCATGGGCATTCCTCTTTGCGATTGAAACTGCAATGCGCGAAAGCGAAATTTGTGGCATGTTGAAGTCAAATGTTTTTGAAGATCATGTGCTTTTAACGGATACAAAAAATGGTAGTGCTCGAAAAGTACCATTTAGCCATTATGCTAAATATCTTTTGACGTTGGTTGATCATTTAGATGATGTACGAGTGATCACCATTGATCCTGATAGCTTGTCCACGACTTTCAGAAAACATTCTAAATTGGCTGGGCAGGTAGACTTGCGCTTTCATGATGCACGGCACGAAGCCTGTACCCGATTGGCGAACAAGCTAGATTTGCATGATTTGGCCAAGGTGACGGGGCATAAGGACTTGCGGATGTTAATGCGTTATTACAATCCAACGGCCACAGAGCTGGCTGATAAAATTAATAAATAAAGCTGGGGTAGTAAATATATGGATAATTCAAATTTACCACGCTTGGCTTACTACACGCTTAAACAGGCTGTTGCAGAGTTAAATAACTATTTTCATCGGACAGATATTGATGAAAGTTATTTGATTCAGCTTGGGGCGACTAGTTCTATTAAGTTGTCGATTGTTGAAAGTAACCGCAATCGGTTTGTTTGCAATGTGATTGAAACTGGCGATGAGATTGAACGTCTCACGTTACGCGCAATTGCGCATGCCTTTGTATCTAGTCAATCTTATACGCTATTTCTAAATCTGAACAATTCGGTCATTCGAGAGATTTCATTAAAGGGTACAGCAACACAGGAGAGTTCTAACGATCTTTTTATATACGACCCTAGTCGAATTTTTTTTGATTCAAAGCAGTGGGATTGGTTCTTTTCATTTCAGTGTGAAAGTCGATATAGGATGTTAAATGAAGGTCAAAAACAGCAACTATTAAATAATGTTATCAATGAGATCAATCAATTTTCAATGAATAGTCGTGAGGGGTTTATTGAATTAGACCTTAAGTCGCCGTTGTTTTGGATTGGGTTTGGGCATGCTGAATCATCAAAAGTCCCAGACTCGGATGAGGATCGTGAGGAGTGGGGATATCCCTTTATTCAGGATTTAAAAATATCGTCCCAAGATCTATTCATCATTCGCCCTGAATTAGAAAGAATCTTTAATAATGACTTACGAAGTCTCCCTCATGATTCCAAAACTGAAGTTAGAAAAGATAGTAAGTGGAAACGCTTTCCAGAGGCTGTCTTTTCGGCCTGTAAAGCACTTGGTTATGATTCGCTGGCACTTCCTTCAGGGATTGGTAATGAGGGGCTTGGCGTAAGGGGAGAAATTCGTCGGTGGCTCGGAACTCAGCCAGCATACGCAGACTTGGCAGCGGAAGAGGCGACTTTTAAAAGATATTACCAGCAGCTTAAAACTCAGAAAATTATAAAATTCATTTAAAAAATCGCGTTATTTTGTTTGAAAATTAAACATCCGAGCTTATCCCCCCCAAAATCAACCACTATCCTCCAGTTTCCCCTCTTTTTTATCCTCTACACACTGGATCCCAAGCAGTTCAAGTCTTGGAGTACAGCTAAATGAAAAATGAAATTCATGTTCGGTTGAGTGAGTTGGTCTCAGTGCCAGCTCAAGAAGAAAAAATTCATGTTTATAAAAGCGGGATTAGCAAGGGTCAGACTAAAAAAATCAGTGCGCGACCTGCATCCAAAGGTATTCTTGGCGTTGGAAAAACAACACTATGGCGCTGGGTAAAAGAGGGTTTTTTCCCACAGCCTATTAAACTTAGTGAGGGAGTAACTGTCTGGAGATTGTCAGAAGTCCAGTCTTGGCTTGATTCCAAAGCCCATTGATCAGGAGTGTCCTCCCTTCTGATCCTCAATAGCCGCGAGATCCAGTTGGTGAATGCAGCAACCACGATTGCAGCCACTAAGCCATCTGGTGATGATATGGCCTTTATGCATTCTGTGCTTTGTCAGGTCGGTTTACCGCGTTCTAAGGTCGATACGCGGGAGTTTATGCGTAAATCTGGGGCAGCATGGGTAAATATTCAGGCTGGTTATCTTGATGAGGGTAATGGGCCAGTCATTCAGCCAGTTCCCTACGGAGCAATGCCTCGTCTTGCGCTTGCTTGGGTATCTACCTATGCGGTGCGCAATAAAACACGTGAGGTTCCCATTGGCGATAGCGCATCTGAGTTTTTAGGCTTGATGGGATTAGATGATCAAGGGGCACGATATACCATGTTGCGCAAGCAGATGCATGCATTAGCAGCTTGCCGATTACAGCTTGGTTATAAAGGGCGCACGTATAATGGTCAACCCATTGAGCAGTTTGATGCGTGGCTATCGGGTGAGGCGAAACAGAGACCTTTGTGGCCAGGAGTGATGAAACTTTCTGACAGTTATTTTTCCGAACTGCTAAAAAGTGCAGTACCCCTCGATAACCGCGCTCTAGTTGCGCTAAAGGGCAGCGCCCTAGCGCTTGATGTATACACTTGGCTTGCTCATCGTCTGTACCGAATTGAGGGTAAGGGTATTGTATTGCACTGGAAGCCGCTGCGTGAACAGTTCGGGCAAGAGTACCGTGGTAAGGAAGCCGACAAGGATTTTAAAAAGAAGTTTTTATCTGCACTTCGGAGTGTGAAAGCCGTTTATCCACAAGCCAACGTAAAACAGGTGACAGGCGGTATCTTGCTTATTGGCTCACCTCCACCGATAACAAGGAAAACGGGCTAATAATTGATTGGCTCGCTCTTTTACGCGTTCGATTGTAATTATTACTTTTGCATGTGCATAACCCTGTTATTTGTCCAACTTATCCACGTTAAATCAGACCCCCCTTCTTCGATAAATCAGACCCCCCTTTTGTCGTTAGATCAGACCCCCCTCCATCGTTAAATCAGACCCCCCCTAAAACCGGTAACGGTTACCGATAATATATACCTATAAGTATTTACCTGTAATTAGGTGTCAAAAATTGTGGATAAATCGAAAAAATAGTAGAAAAAACGCATGCAAATTGACCATAGATGAACACCTCTGTGGAGACGGAATAGCAACTAATTCGACTTGAAAATGATTTTGCTATGACAATGAGGCTTTGAGTGCTTAATTTGCTCTCAGATGTGAAGTTTTCTTATTTCTAGATAATGCATACGCCAAAAAAGAATAGAAACCTTGGCTAAGGGGGCTTTCTAGGTCTTATGTATGGTTGATTACTCAGGAGTAACCGATTCGGTTAAATTTAAGGTTTACCCGTAATCTTATAAAGCAGCATCGCGAAGCCCATCGCCAGCCAAGCTAAGATAGCTATAGGGACAATGATAGGCAGCATCAACACGGATTTAATTTTCATTTTTACCCCGTTGCCCATATCGAAAGGCGCGTTGTTTAATCGCCTCAATGGCTTCTTCTCTGGTCATATCACCGCTATCTACGGCTATGAAAAGTGCCAAGCCTGCTTTACTTGGATAGATGTTGTCTACCGCAAATGATGCCAATGTATCCTTTGAAGCTTTTGAAAGGCGGCTGAGATCTAGATCTTTAGAAATGTCTTTTTCTTTATCGTCAATATTTTTGATCATGACTGCACCGTTTCAATTCAGGTTATATTTTTGTCGTAGGTGCGCTCTGGTGAGTCCACCTAACTCCTTAGCATCTGCAAATTCACCATTGATATATCGCTCCTCCAATGCCTTCATTTCTTCATCTGGCTCGATGCCCTCTAAAGCGAAAGAGGCTCTGACATTCGCAACAATCTGTGCACGATTTTGGTTAATTTTTTCTTTTTTGGTCATTTTGGTTTTCTCATTCTTTCGTTAACGAAAATATCCACACTAAAACTCTCTGACGAGCCGTGTATCAATCTCATGCAACTGCAAGCGCTCTGCGATGCTGAGGTGTTGTTCGTGATCGGTATACGATGTATTCAGTAGCACATCTAACTCTTTGCTTTGCTGTTTAAACAGGTGGTGAAATAAAATCGCAAATCCATCTGATTCTAGGCACTTTAACTCATCGGACTGATACGTTGCCCATCTATCAAGGATTGTGTAGCCATGAACGCTCAGATCTTCTAGTTGCCGTATCTCTTTTAGCGTTTGCTTTGAAATGACTGCCGAAGCAGCTTCAAGCGGATTGATTCTATAAATATCTGTCACGTTATAAAGTTGGTTCATGACATTTCCTTAGAGGTATTTATTGAGTGGTCAAAACATTGTCTACAGCAAAATTTTAACTGATCTCACCACCGATCATCTAAGTTGTATGGCTACGTTTTGTAAGCTAGAAAATTGATGATTTGACAGCGTTGAATCTAGCTAGAAATGCAATTTCTTTTGGCGTTTTCATGGCATAGTTTTCATGTTATAAACTTTCCACCAAATCGTGGGACAGGGTATGGTTTGTATCACCGCCAAAGGATTTTTTGGCGATGATACAATCGGATTACACCACTCGTTTTCACTCATTATGTAATCCTACCTCTCTGGTCAGGGCAAGCCCCGACACCCCACAAGCAATGTCAAAAAAACGAGGCGAACTGAATGAGTACTAGTGAAAAAAGACAGCGAACAGCTTGGGTTCCACCTACCAGATGTTTTCCAGAAGAAAAGAGCTTGATTGCACAAAAAGCGGCCGATTGCAGTATGAGTGTTGGTCAGTACATGGTTGAGTGTGCTTTAGGTCGGCAGACGCGAAGCAAGGTTGATTCGATCATCATCAATGAACTACGCAGGCTTGGTGGACTACAGAAACATTTGTTTGTGGAGGGTCAGGGTGGCTTGTCTCGTGAATACGCAGATATTCTTGACGAAATCAAACAGGCAATTATGCGCGTGGCTGCTCAAAAGTAGCTGGGTACGGCTTTAAACTGGTTTATACTTTTCAAATGCCAGTCTGTTCGCCTTAATTGGCCTAGTTGATTGTTAGTTAATGGAATAAATGACGCTTTTGGTAATCTTAAAACATGAATGCAGTTGAAATCGAAGTCGCGATATCAGAGTTATCAAGCCAACCATTTGATAGGGAACAGTTTCCTTATGAATTTCTTGCTGCCTTCGGCAATAAAGAGACGACGATCAAACGGTTGATGAAAGGTGACACCAATGCGTCTGATGTGCCCAACGGCGTTCTCCAGCGTAACAACATTCATATTGCTGTATGTGATCTAGGCCAAGTTGGCAACACCTTAAAAGTTCTGCGTGAAAGTCCTAAAACTACCGCTGCAAAAGCAAAATTTATCCTTGCCACTGATGGGGAGTGGCTGGAAGCTGAAGAACTGATCAGTGGTGAGCACTTTGCATCTCGTTTTGTCGATCTTGAGCTGCATTTTGGTTTTTTCCTGCCACTTGCAGGCATCTCAACGATTAAGGAAATCAAAGAAAATCCGATTGATGTACGCGCTACGAGCCGTCTTAACAGGCTGTATGTTGAATTGCTCAAGGACAATCCTGAATGGGCAAGTGAGGCGCGTCGTCATGATATGAATCATTTCATGGCGCGATTGATCTTTTGTTTCTTTGCTGAAGATACAGGTATTTTTCGTGGTACAGGGTTGTTTACGCTTACCGTTGATCGCATGGCTGAACGTGATTCATCCAACACGCATGAAGTGGTGAGTGAACTATTTAGGTCAATGAACGTTCATGAGTCGAAGCGCAAGGCTGAAAAAGTACCCAGCTGGGCTGATGCGTTTCCGTATGTGAATGGCGGGCTGTTTTCAGGTAGTACCGAAGTTCCAAAGTTTTCAAAGATTGCTCGATCTTACCTGATTCGTGCAGGTGAGCTGGACTGGAAAAAGATCAATCCTGATATTTTCGGCTCTATGATTCAAGCTGTGGCTGATGATGAGGAGCGTG
>CAYJTU010000197.1:0-6774 GCA_964373105.1 uncultured Moraxellaceae bacterium
GATCATGATGGTGTGTAGCCAACAGCATTTTGGTCGCATTGCGTTTGCGGTGAATAAGGAGGCGAAGAAAAATGCCTAATATTATTCAGAACTCAATGGGAAGTGCACCATCACTGAAAGTGCATAGTATCCATGCGCTGGGTTGGCTACCTTGGGATCAAGGTCAGTTCCGTAAGTCGGACTTAGCCTTTTCAGTATTTGCGGTGTTGTTTTGTGTCGCGATTCCCTTTGTCAAAGTGCCACTGCCAGAGAAGGTCATTCCTGTGCGTACAGTCCTCGCACCGATTGATATCGCGCCGCCTGAAGTGAAGCTGGTCGAGAAGAAAGAAGTTCCACCGCCCAAAGCAAAGGAAGGGGCATCGCCTGAAGCATCGAAGGCGCTGCCACGTGCAGCTGCACCGAATCATCCCTTGCCGAAGCCGCAACCACCCAGTCAGGCTGGCTCGCCAGATAAGCCACCTGTACAGACAGTACGACCAGCGCGTGCGACAACGGATGCAGCGGCGACTCAACGTGCTGCGGCATCACCAAATCCGGGACCGCTGCCGTCGGATACACCAGCACCTGTGTCGCACAGTACCGGACCTAGTGCTGCTGAGCTCAAAGAGGCTGCGCAGCGCCGTGCACAAGGTCTAGTCGCTGCCACAGGGCTAGGGACTGCCGTCGGTAGCTTAACCAATGGCACCAGCTCAAACCCGAAAGCGATAGAAGGGCGCGGGCTGCAAAAAGGCGGTGTTGAGGGCGGGCGTCCTGATCCGAAACTGGGTGTAGGCGGAGGTGGCACAGGCGGTAACGGTGCTGCGAAGACCGGTGTCCGCTTTGGTTCAGCAACTGATGGTGACAAGACGGGTCGTGGCACAGGCAGCTTGTCTGGACGTGGTACGGACGACGTCAGCGGTGGTAAAATCAAAGGCAATGGCACGGGTACTGCGGGTAGCGGGAAGGGTGATGCAGCTAAGAGTTCTCGTGACGATGTAAATCGTGTTATGAACCAGAATAAGGGTCGTATGCAAGGCGCGTATATGCGTGCGCTGGGCGATGATCCGACGATGGAAGGTAACTTTACCGTGCACCTGAAAATTGCGCCAGACGGACACGTAATCAGTGCCAGTGTGGTCTCTAGTGACTTAAATAACAGCAAGCTTGAAGGTCAATTACTCGCCATGATTAAGGGTTTTGACTTCAGTTCGGGTAGTTTTGATCCTTGGGAAGGAAATTATAAGTATAATTTCATTCAATAGGTCGTTAATTCAGCGTTTTGCGGTTGTCTTTTAGAACCGAAATCGTTAATATTTGCGCCTCTGGAAGCGTGGCTGAGCGGTTTAAAGCACCGGTCTTGAAAACCGACGAGGGTGTGAGCCCTCCGTGAGTTCGAATCTCACCGCTTCCGCCAAATTGTTGTACGCTGTAGCTTTCTCTACTACAGACATAAAACCCCTTGGTTCATAAGACTTTGGGGTTTTTTGTTGTCTGAAAAATTCTTTAAGCTTTAAGGTGTAACTGAATCGCTTATGGCAGTAATTTACATTTTATTACTAGACGACTGGTCTATTTTTAATTAATCTTGCCGCCATGAGAGCAAATCACGATTCTACCCGCCATCGCATCCTTGATGCAGGAGAGAGCCTTATTTCAAAAAAAGGCTTTAATGGTATCGGCTTGGCTGAAATTCTTGCGGCAGCGGAGATTCCAAAAGGATCCTTCTATCATTATTTTGGGTCTAAAGAAGCTTATGGGAATGCGTTGATTGAGCACTATATCGAAGGCTATAAGCTCAAATTGGATGCACTGCTTGATCCCGATATGCGCAATGCGACAACGGCGTATCAGCGTCTGATGGGCTATTGGTCGGACTGGTTGAATAGCCAAAGTACCTGTAGCGATGCCAAGAAATGCCTAGTGGTCAAGCTCAGTGCTGAAGTCGCTGATCTGTCCGATGATATGCGCAAGACACTCAAATTGGGCACAGACCGCGTAATCAAGCGTTTGACCGCTTGCATCGAGGAGGGTGTGCTCGATCAGTCGATTCAGATTAATCAACCCGCAGCGATTGTTGCTCAGATGCTCTATCAGCTTTGGCTGGGTGCCAGTTTGCTGAGTAAGCTGAGTACGGATCGCAGTGCGTTTGAACTGGCGATGCAAGTGACAGAAAAAACCCTATCTACACCCATGTATCGATCCACCTGACAGATTGTTAATACCCTTTTCCGAGATGTTCTGAGAGGGGGGGGTTACTTATAGTTGTATTCATTCACTAGACGACCAGTCTAATATTGTATGGTCAGGCGTTTTTTACTATTTTTCGCATACCGCGAAGCACAGGAGCTGTGATGCAAAATTTTGAATTTTATAACCCCACCCGGATCGTGTTTGGTCAAAACAAAGTTGCTGAACTGAATCGTTTGGTGCCGCAAAACGCAAAAGTATTGATTCTTTTTGGCGGTGCCAGCGCTGAGAAAAATGGCACGCTCGCAGAGGTAAGATCGGCACTGTCCTCGCATCATGTTCAAGAATTCGGCGGTATTGAACCCAATCCCACATATGAGACTTTGATGAAAGCCGTCGAGTTGATCCGTAGTGAAAAACTTGATTTCTTGCTGGCAGTGGGCGGCGGGTCGGTGATTGACGGTACGAAGTTTATTGCAGCTGCCGTGAATTTTGTAGGCGAGCCGTGGGATATCCTGACCACGCATGGCGCAGTGGTCAAGAGCGCAATTCCTTTTGGTACGGTGTTGACCTTACCTGCCACAGGTTCTGAAATGAACGAAGGTGCCGTAATCACGCGTCAGGCGACCCTGACCAAGCTTGCTTTTATGAGCAAGCATGTCTTCCCGCAGTTTTCAATTCTCGATCCGACTAAAACCTATACCTTACCCAAACGCCAAGTGGCGAATGGTGTGGTCGATGCCTATGTGCATATCATGGAGCAATATCTGACTTATCCCGTGCATGCGCAGGTCCAGGATCGCTTTGCTGAGAGTTTGCTCCTTACCTTGATTGAGATTGGCCCGAAAGTATTGGCTCAGCCTGAAGATTATGATTTGCGAGCCAATCTGATGTGGGTAGCAACATTGGCATTGAACGGCTTGATCGGTGCTGGCGTACCACAAGACTGGGCAACCCATATGATTGGTCATGAGTTGACGGCTGCTTACGATATTGATCATGCGCGGACGCTCGCGATTGTTCTGCCATCTATGCTTGAGATCCGACGCCATGATAAGCGTGAAAAATTACTGCAGTACGCAGAGCGTGTCTGGCAGATCACTAGTGGTTCGGATGATGAGCGTATTGATCTGGCCATTGCCCAGACACGTGCCTTCTTTGAGTCTTTAGAGGTACCCACCCGTTTAAGTGCTTATACCTTGGGGCTAGATGCCGTGCATCATATCGTCAAGCAACTTGAAAGCAATGGCATGGTCAAGCTCGGCGAAAAGAAAAATGTCACTTTGGATGTGAGTCAACGGGTACTTGAAGCGAGCTTATAAGACGCTCTTTTTTACTTAAATTGAAGGGTTTAATCATGTCTGATTTGAGCAAAGTGATCAATCGTCGTCAGGTTTTAGCATCGCGTCCTCAAGGTGCACCAACGGCACAAAATTTTCGCCTTGAAACCGCCAAGGTATCAGAGCCAGCAGAGGGCGAGGTCTTACTGCGCACACTGTATTTGTCTCTCGATCCGTATATGCGCGGGCGAATGAGTGATGCGCCATCCTATGCTGAACCGGTCGCGGTGGGCGATGTGATGGTGGGTGGTACGGTTGCACAAGTCGTTGCTTCCCATCATCAGGGATATGCGGTGGGTGACTTGGTGCTCAGCGACGCTGGCTGGCAGGAGTATGCACTGTCAACGGGTGTCGGGCTCACCAAGCTCGGATCCATAGCACAGCCTTCGTGGGCACTGGGTGTCTTGGGGATGCCTGGGTTCACTGCATATGTGGGACTGCTGGATATCGGTAAGCCTAAAGCAGGTGAGACAGTCGTTGTTGCGGCAGCAACGGGCGCTGTGGGTTCTATAGTCGGTCAGATTGCCAAGATTAAGGGCTGCTATGTGGTCGGTGTGGCTGGCGGTGCGGATAAATGTCGTGCTGCCGTGGATGAGCTGGGTTTTGATGCGTGTATCGATCGAAATGCAGCAGATTTTGCTGAGCAACTGGCTCAAGCGTGCCCACAAGGCATCGATGTCTATTTTGAGAATGTCGGCGGCGCAGTTTTTAATGCGGTGTTGCCCCTGCTTAACATATCGGCACGTGTTCCTGTCTGTGGCCTGATTGCAAGCTACAATGCGGAGCATTTGCCAGA
Organism: uncultured Moraxellaceae bacterium; assembly: GCA_964373105.1. Taxonomy (GTDB): domain Bacteria; phylum Pseudomonadota; class Gammaproteobacteria; order Pseudomonadales; family Moraxellaceae; genus Aquirhabdus. The sequence goes on from CAYJTU010000197.1 coordinate 4,303, forward strand.
AGGCGGAGATCATGTGCCATTGTTGATGGCTGCAATCTTGAGAAAGCGGATCAAGGTAGAAGGCTTTATTATTCTGGATCATTATGCACTGCGCTATCCGGAATTCTTTAAGGAGATGAGCGGATGGCTTGCAGAAGGCAAAATCATCTTTAAAGAGGATTTTGTCGAGGGTCTAGAAAATGCACCACAAGCGTTTATCGGCTTACTCGAGGGAAAAAACTTCGGCAAGTTGGTCGTTAAGGTCGCTGATGTTGATTAAAAGAGTCATCCCATAGGTCATAAAAAAGACACCTCAGCGTGTCTTTTTTAATGCTTATGATCAGATTAATCCTTCAAAATCCTTGAGAAATTGCAGACCATCACGTCGCCCGAGTTGAAAAGTTTCTTCAATCAGATCGGGACGGGTGTAATCCCAACTTTTGACGGGGATCGGGCTGGACGGTTGTACATAGAGGCGTTTTTGACCGTGATGGTTCACGCTGAACTGCGTTGGGCGATCGGCATACATACGACTCAGTAAAACCAGAACAGGCTCTGTCGTTGGATCGAGTCCTGCTGTGGGGATGTTATCCACCACACCACCATCCAAGATCGCTTTGCCTTGCACGTGCATCATCGGGATGATTGGCGGGGTACAGGAGGATTGCAGGATGAGTTCGGCGAGTTCTTCAACACTACTACAATCTTGTGCGCTGCGAAATTGCTGCTGAAAACCGATGGCACGTGCTGTGGTCGGATGCAGCGCTTTACGTACATGCTTATCAAAACTATAAGCGGCTATCGCCAGCGCCATCGAGGGATAAACGCCCAACCATTTGGGGATGTGAGTGACACCAATGCGAATCTCAGGCGCATCTTTCAATCGATCTAAGCGATCTGCGAACAAGTCACGCATGGCTTGCAAATACATCGCATGCTGCGGAAAAACTCGCTGCTCGCGAAACAGATTGGCCCAGTAGATATTTTTGGCGTTGGCACCAAATAGCGTATGAATATAGTCCAACGTGGCACGCGTCTCTTGGGTAAACATCAGGCAAGACATTAGCCCGCCTGCCGACACCGTCGAGATAACACGCGGTTTGAGCTCTAGGGCAGGGGTAACGACATCTAAGAATCCGACCTGCCACGTGCAACGTCCACCACCACCCGCCATCACCATTTGATCAAACATCGCTGGCTCTCATTGCAAAGTTGAGATTTGATTAAACATCATCGCCATCAAATCTCATAGCGGGTTTACTTGGCGGGCATGTAAGGGGCCAAACGCGCACCCATTTCAGCCGCCAAGGTTTGTAGTGCCGACATCGGACGAATCATCACGGTGAACTCAGTAATGAGCCCAGCGTCATTGAAGCGAATCATATCAATACCATGGATGAGTTTGTCAGCGACTTTAGCTTTAAACTCAAGCACCACATTCAAGCCATCGGCGCTTGCGAACTCCCGATCATATTCAAAATCGGTGAAGACCTGAATGACCGTATTTAAAATCAGCGCCACCACAGGTGCACCTTGATACGGTTTAAAGACCGCAGGCGATTGAAATATCGCGTCTACACTCAGGATTGTCGGCAACTTTGAGAAGTCTTGTGCCGTAATCATCTCATGCCAGAGGGCAAGAGATGTGGCTGCGCGCGGGTTTAAGCTTAAATCGGTCATCTTCGTATCCTCGAATAAAAATTAGAAATCCCTTTCTGATCTGTCTATTACAGGCGAGCTGCCAGTTCAGCGCCTTGTTTGATCGCAAACTTGGCATCCAGCTCCATGGCTTTATCTGCACCACCGATCAGGTGGGTTGAGCAGCCAGCACTTTGCAGTCCCGCCTGCAACTCGCGCAGCGGCTCTTGACCCGCACAGATGATGATGGAATCGACGTCAAGAATGGAGTCTTGAGCGCCATCATTGACATGTAAGCCAGCGTCGTCAATTTTGAGATAGCTCATGCCTGAGCGCATATCGACACTGCGATTTTTAAGCCCGGTACGGTGAATCCATCCTGTGGTTTTACCCAAGCCATCACCCACTTTACTGGTCTTGCGTTGCAGTAAGAAGACTTCACGTGGCGAAGCCTCGACGTCAGGCTGACGTATGCCACCGCGATCTTTGTAGTCGGTGTCGATGCCCCATTCGGCATAGAATTTCTTGGCATCGAGGCTGCCACTTTTACCTTCGTGGGTGAGGTACTCAGCGACATCAAAGCCGATGCCACCCGCGCCAATGATTGCAACACGCTGCCCGACGGGCTTACGTTCACGCAGCACTTCGATATAGCTGAGTACTTTGGGGTGATCGATGCCTTCGATGTCGAGCGCACGTGGTTGAATGCCGGTCGCCAGCACCACTTCATCGAAACCTTCGGCGGTTAATTGCTCAGCGGTCACGCGCTGATTCAGTTTTAGCTTGACGCCGGTCAGCTCAATTCTATTTTTGAAATAACGGATCGTTTCATAGAACTCTTCTTTACCCGGTACG